>CACXFB010000030.1 GCA_902766825.1 uncultured Lachnospiraceae bacterium | reverse complement strand
TTTAGGATCCATCTTGCCATTATCCTTGATTTTAGTACCTGAACAAATTACGTGACTATAAAACATGTATAAGGAACTATGGCCCGCAATTATATTTTAGTACCTGAACAAATTACGTGACTATAAAACCAAAATTGAAAAAAGAAAGTCAACGCTGCAATTTTAGTACCTGAACAAATTACGTGACTATAAAACGACTTTTCTGCATTTCTGTAGGTTCTACATATTTTAGTACCTGAACAAATTACGTGACTATAATGCGCACATGTTGCAAGATTGTATAACACAAAACTTAATCCTCCTGCCATATTAAGTTCTAATTTTTTGAGAAATAACCCTAAGGTGAAAAATAATTCTTTGTTTGTATATGTACTTGTTTTATTAAAAAGATTGCCAAGTAGGGAATACAAAGCAGAAATGTTAAATAGTATTCAATTACTACTCACTAAATATGAAGATTATATTGACATGGAGTTAATCGGATTTCCTAGGGATTATTATAATGTATTGAATAATAGTATTAGATAGAAAGGGGCTGTAAAAAAGTCCCTATAAAATTTTTTATTTTATGTAGATTCTTCACTGGAGACAAAATTATAAATTCATAGCCAATGTATTTTTTATAGATATTTTAAATTAAATATTTAGTATAATGAAAGATAAATAAGATTATAGAAGGGCTAGGTGAAGTGCATGAAGAAAAAGATTAGTTCATGGCATATTGGAATATCAGCGGAGGCATTTGTAGCTGCTCAGTTAGCGCGTTTCGGTATAGATGTATCTGTTCAATATGGACCAAATCAGCCGGAATATGATTTGATTGCAACTCATGGAGATCAGATGCTTAAAATATCGGTAAAGGGTAGTCAAGACGGTGGTTGGGGATTGACACAAGGATATATTAAGAACGGAGATTATCATAAGGCTATTGAATTATGGTTGGCTGCTCATGGAGAAAAAACGGTATTTTGTTTGGTGCAATTTAAAGGAACGGAAGAAAATGAAATGCCACGAATATATCTTGCAAGACCATCTGAAATAGCGGAAGAATTACATAAAGCGAGAAATGGTGCGGGAGAAACTGTGCTTAGAGAGTATCATGAGTGGACTAGCAGGTCTGTTGCAGCTGGTACAACAGATAGTATTCCTAAAGAGTGGAAACTTACAAAAGAAAGAATTGAGTATTTTATGAATAACTATACCATATAATCACCCTTACAAGAGGAGCCTTTTCTGACCCCCGTTACGGATTTTTCCGTAGGGTTGGAGACGGCTCCCTTTTTAATCTCCCCTTAATTCCCTCCCGCCATCATCTATGCTATAATTTCCTTTGTATGGTAGTTTTAAAAATACAGATTTGGAGGTAGCAAAAATGGATGATAACAGTGTAGTTATTGAGCAGAAGCGCAAAAAAAGCTTCTTGGTAATTATCATTACAATTATCGCATTGGTTCTTGCAGGTGTGGGTGTTTATTATGGGGTAATCCGTAAGAATATCGCATTTAAGGATTTTAAGGAAGCGGTAGAGGATAGTGATTTTAAAGAGGCTAAGAAGATTAACAAAAAATACAACCTTGAAGACAGTTCCAAGAAAGATGAGTGTGAGGAGTGTCTTGAGGATGCTAAGGACGGCATTAAGGACAAATATTTTAAAGGCGATATTTCGTTAGAGGAATGTGTTAAACAACTTGATGAGGTCAGCAAAATAGGTTTTGACATGGATGAGTTAGATGCCGATGACATTTTAAAATTATTAGAGGAATATACTCTAAAGGGTTCAGAACCGGAAGCTAGAGAGAACGTTGAGAAGCCTGATGAAAAAACTGAGGAAAAGCCAGAAGATAATCAGACCGAAAATCAGAACGAGAATCCTGATGAGAAAACACCGGATGAGAATACCCCGGATGCTAATAATGAAAAGGGAAAAGTTTATTTCCTTAATGCCACTCCGGAAGCTGATGAGGCTTGGCAGCAGCTTGCAAGAGAGTATTCTGACGAGACAGGTGTGGAGGTAAACGTTATTACAGCGGCGTCAGGTTGTTATGATAAAACTCTTGAGTCAGAGATGCAAAAGAGTCAGGCACCGACAATATTTCAGGTTTGCGGTGAAGTTACATGTATGACTACACCGGGTATTGATGACTGTGCTGATAAATGCGTAGATTTATCGGACACAGACCTTTATAAGAATCTTACAAGTGATGATTATTGCATTAAGAAAGATGGCAAGGTTCTTGGTCTTGCCACAACAATAGATACATATGGCATTATCGTTAATAAGAAGCTGCTTGAACAAGCTGGACATTCGGTTGATGAGATTAAATCATTTGAGTCATTAAAGGCGGTTGCGCAGGATATTACAGCTAAGAAGACAGCCGGAAAGATTAAATTCAGCGCATTTACCTGTGCTGCCATGGATGGGTCTTCTGACTAGAGATTTAAGACACATCTTGCTGACGTTCCTATCTATTTTGAAGCTAAGGCGGATGGAGCAAGACCAAAGGAAACTATCAAAGGTACATACCTTGATAACTATCGTGATATATGGGATCTTTACATCAATAATTCCACAGCAGACGGACAGGAACTTTTAACTAAGACATTGACAAATTCAGAGCAGGAATTCCTTGATGGTAAGGCAGTGTTTTTCCAGAATGGTTCGTGGGAATATTCTGTACTCAGTAATAAGTTTTCGGATGATGATTTAGCCATGATTCCTATTTACATCGGAGCGGGCGATGAGTCTAAGCAGGGACTTTGCACCGGTTCTGAGAAGTATTGGTGCATTAATAAGGATGCGGGCGAAGCAAATATTGCTGCGTCTCTTGATTTCCTTACCTGGTGTGTGACAAGTGAATATGGAACACGTGCCTTAGCGGATGATATGGGATTCGTTATTCCTTATAAGGATGCTGTTGAATCTAATAATGTATTTATCAGACAGGACGCTGCCAACATTGAGGCAGGCCTTAAGCCTGTAACATGGTTCTTTGTCGACATGCCTTCAGAGGAGTGGAAGAACGGAGTAGGTACAGCGCTTGCAGCATACGCAGCAGAGCAGACAGATGCGAACTGGAAGGAAGTTGAGAAAGCATTTGTTGATGGCTGGGCAAGCGAGTATGCGAAGAATCACTAGAAGAATCACTAATATTGGGTGGGGACGCAGTTGTTCTGGAGATGATAGGGATGATAGGGATTATAGAGGAATGTACATGACTTAAAAGGTTATTTTGCAATGGAAAATTCACTTGACTTAATTGGCGTTTTGCAATGGAAATTCACCTAAAAAGCCGGGTAGGTGGGTTTTAGGTGAATAATAAGCTGTGTTCACAGGAGAATATTGGTAAGTTTGTAGCGGAAATTCACCTAAAAAGGCAGGTAGGCGTGTTTTGGGTGAATAATAAGCCGTTATTACATGGTGATATTAGTAATTCTGTAACAAAAGTGTATCAAATATTCACCTAAAAAGGCAGGTAGGCATGTTTTAGGTGAATAATAAGCCGTTATCACATGAGGATATTAGTAATTCTGTAACGAAAGTGTATCAAATATTCACCTAAAAAGGCAGGTAGGCGTGTTTTAGGTGAATAATAAGCCGTTATCACATGAGGATATTAGTAACTTTGTAACAAAAGTGTATCAAATATTCACCTAAAAAGGCGGGTAAGCGCGTTTTAGGTGAAAAAGAAAGCGAGATGAAGTGAAATGAGTGAACTGATTCAAGATGGAATATATGCTTCATTAATACTTATTCTTCTTGCCTGGTATTTGAAAATAAGTTTAAGCAGCATAAAGGTTAAAGGTATTTGTAAAAGTTGCAGTTATGGCTATAAGGGATATATGTGTTTATTCGAATATGAAGCTGAGGGAATTTGCCTTAGTAATTATGAGAAAAAGACGCATTTTCTCAAATGTAAAGAAGGAAAAGAATATACACTCTATGTTAGAAAGAATAACTTAAATTATGTGGTTTCAGGTAAATTCATGGGAGATTTGATTTTTTGGATGAGTGTTTTGGGTATTCTTGATTTAATTTCTTTTTCACTTCATATTTATGATTTGTTAAGATAACAGGAATAATAAGAGATTAAAAGGCATAACCCAGAATACAATCGTAACAATAAGTTTTGTTTTTACATCCCATGTGATTTTGCTTCTCCAAATCAAAAGTATAGTAGTTGTCTCTGCATAGCACGAATCATCAGTCAATGCAAATTACTTGCATTCTATCAAACATTGCTATCCCCATACCCCAACCCTACGCTCATTTATGCGAAAAGGGTTGGGGGTTTTTTAGTAAATGCTCCATAGTAGGTGCGTAGACCAAACTTTAAAAATTTGAGACAATGGACTTCACTGTATAAAAAAATTGAAAAAGTCGAAAATGCTTTGATATATTGACAGAATATATTGTATATAAATTTTTTTATGGTATTTTTGCAACAAAACACATATAATATGTTTAGATGTAAAATATGTTTATAGAAAATGATTGATAGAGTTTTTACTTTGAGGTATAATAAATAAACTATTGGACGTATGGAGAAGGTAATGGGATATACAGAGAGTTATTATAGCTTAAGCCATGGTACGGATCAACAGTCAGCACAAAAAATTATTAAAGAAGGATTTTTGATAAGAGGAGATGCAACTAGTTGGTGTGGAAAAGGTGTATATTTTTATGATATAAAAGCTAAAGCATGGTGGGCTGCGAATAGAAAATGCTCAGAAATTAGAAAAGAAATTGATAAAAAAATTAAACCAACCATTATATTAGCTGATATTGAAAAAATACCAAGAGAAGATATTTTTGATTTACGAGTTAAAGATAATTTGGATGAATTCGAGAAATTCGTATTGGGAGTAATAGAGGATTCTTATCATATTTCAATCGATAGTATAGAGGATGATACCGAACGAATTATACAGATGAGGGCGATGTTAGTTTCTTTTTTTGCTGAACAAAAGAGATGTAAGTTAGTAATAGGAAATTTTAGACAACGTCCGCAACCATTGCATGAACATGCGATACAATTTGCTGATTCTATGGATATTGTTTTCGGAATAGAAACAATATATTGTGTGAAGGATACAAATATATTAAGTAATATTCGTTTAGGAGGTAATTAATATGAAAGATATTAAGGAATTATTTAAAGAATTTGCAAAGGAACAGTTTGGTTATGACATTTCTTTCGAAAAAACTTCAACTCCGGATACGTTTGAATCGTTGTTTGGGGCTAGTTTTATTAGTCAGTACGATGAAGAGTTTTTCATACCAGATGGACATTATGAAAATGCGGTATATAGCAATAAAGTCGCAAAGGTTAATAGTATAGAAGTATCATGTGAAGAAGTGATAGATTTGCAGCAAGATATAGCTGTAGCTGCATAGTGAGGTAGAAATGGATATAAATCAAATAAAATCAAATTTACAAATGAAAAATTTTTATTTTAGTAAATATAATTTTTCTAGGAATTCAGTAATCACAGATGGCGAATACAATATTGATATTCAAAAAAAAATAGACAGAGTTGACGAGCATATATATACAGTTTCATTAAGAACAGTTATTTCAAAAGATGATATGAAATTAGAAATTCAAGCTGATGCAGAGTTTACTTATTGTTCAGATGATTATGAGAATGAGGAAGCAATAATTAATGCAAATACGATTGCGATTATGTTTCCATTTGTTCGAAGTCAGGTAACATTATTGACTTCACAACCAGGTATGGCACCTATTGTATTGCCACCAATTAACACACGAAAATTTAATTAGTAATGAGCCCTTAGTTTTTTTCTAAGGGCTCATTTTTTCTGTGTGCACCACCATACCTCCTTCCCATCGTTTTTCGTAAAACCGACAAAAAATAATTTAATTACTATATAAGTCTACGTATCATACAAAGATATAATAAGTACTTGAAATGTGCGGTATTGATTAATAGAATTAACGTTGTACTTAAGGAAAAGGAAGGAGATTATTATGATTTGTAAAAAATTAAAGTTTAAAAAACAAATCATGTCATTAATGCTTACAGCAGTAATGACGGTTTCAGCAGTTGATTCGGTGGGTATTCGTACATATGCTGATAGTAACAATGATGTGGCTGCAGCTTCAGCTACAGTACAGGATGTTCAGACGGATTCTACACGTCATGTAACAGGTTTTTTAGGTGAAGATTCGGATGGTGGAAAAGTTGATTGTGCTATTTCAACAGACGAATTTGAGAAGATAGTTAATTCTGACAGAAGCAAGGCTAACGATGTTGTTCCGATGGCAGCTTCGGCATATCCTGCAAGTGTTGATAACAGTGAGTCAGAGTATTTCCCTGCTATAGGAGATCAGGACAGGGTTGGTTCATGTGTATGCTGGGGTGAGGTGTACTACGCATTTACATATGCTAATTGTAAGGCAAAGGGAATTCCTGCAACAGGAGCTAACGTATTTTCCCCTGCATTCGTATATAATCAGGTTAAGTGCAGTGGTGGTGGAACATGGTCAGAATCAGTAATAAAAGTACTTTTGACTGAAGGAGCTCCTTCATTTGAAACAGTTGATTTTGAAACTTATTCTAATGATGCTAGTAACAGATCATGGTTCCCTGTAAAGTCAGTTTGGCAGGAGGCAGAAAAGAACAGACTCACATCTTATGTAAGTATATCTAATCCTGGTCAGATTACTTCACCGGATGATGATGATTTGAATCAGATTAAGAGTTATCTTAGCCAGGGTTATCTTGTAACATTTGCATGTACAATGTATGGCTGGGAATATGGAAGAATCCCAAGTGGAAGTGCGCATGCAGGTGAGTGGATAACTACAGGTGCTCACACAGATGAAGGCGGACATGTAATGACAATCGTTGGATACGACGATAACATTTACTTTGATGTTAACAACGATGGTGTTATCCAGGATGCTGAAAGAGGTGCGTTAAAGATTGCTAACTCTTGGGGAACATCATACAAAAACGACGGTTTTTGCTGGGTATTATATGATGCGTTAAATGGTACTTCAGCTGCCGGTGCTCCTTCAAATGTGAATGGTAAGAGAAGAATCAGTGCAATGCGTTCATTTTATACACAGTATGTAGCGCCAGGCGGAACTAAGGGTTCAGGAATCGATATGGTTATGGAACTTAACACTGCATCAAGAAGTGAAGATAGAATAACAATCATTGCAAAGGATGCTTCTAATAACACATTTTCAAATGCTGTTACAGCAACTAATAGTGATAATTTCTTATCATATTCTTTGGATGGTAAAAACTATGCAACAGATGGTACGATAACATTTGACCTTAATAATGTTATAAGTAACATAACAAAAGATAAAGTTAAAGATTACACATGGTATGTATATGTAAGTGATTATTATAACAACAACAGTCCGCTTACATTAAAGAAGGCATATATTGAGTGTAATGGTGCAATTCTTGCTGAATACAGTGGCAATAATGTTACTATTGATGGTAATTCTTCGCAGGTAGAGCTTGAAAGTGTTGCTAACAAACCGGTTGAGATAAGAGAATTTACAGTTTCAAAGCCTGGTAAGGCTTCTATAACAGACAATGTTGTACTTAAGGCAGATGCACAGTACGGCAGTGGTGAGTACGAGTATCGTTTTGGTACTATCTATAATGGAACAACTCATTATAATAGACAAAACGGAGAGTACAGTGACTATAACACATTAGATACCATTTTATACAGACTTGCATACAACAGTGATCCTACAAAATATACTATTACACCTGGTAACAACACATTATTTGTTGATGTAAGAGATAAGGTTACAGGTAAGACAGCAAGAAAAACAATCGAGAATTATGTGATTGAAGGAATGAAGGTTTCTAAACTTACAGCAACAACAGCAAATGGTAAGTTTGAAAAGGGTAAGGAAATTACAATAGCTGCTACAGTAGAGAACGAAGCAGGATATAGATATAATCCTAGAAGTTTTTACTGTAGTTACAATGGTGGAGAGTTTGTATTCTTAGATCCACATGGACCTGGTTCAGAGTATTCTTTTAGATATACACCTGATAAGGATGGTAAGTACACATTCAAGTATGAAATTACAGATTTTATCGGACAGAGTGCAACAAAGACAGTTGATGTCTATGTTGGTGGAAAACAGGCGGTTGTATACTACAACAATCCTCAGTGGTATACAGCAAACATTCATTACTGTGTAGACGGTGGTTCATGGACTAATGTACCTGGTGTACACATGCAGGCGAGTGATGTTGAGGGTTATGCATGGAAATATGTAATCGACCTTGGCAACGCTAACGGAGCAAATGTATGTTTCAACAATGATAACAATTGGTGGGACAGCCGTAATGGAGCTAACTACTATGTAGGTGCAGGTGTATATGGTATTAAAGATGGTCAGATTAATGAACTTTCACTTAGCGCAACAATGACATTTGTGGGTGAGGTAGGTTCAAAGTCAGCTTACGTTAAAATGACTAATGGAACAGGCCCATACACAATTGAGTACAAGGCATATAAGGATAATGAGTTACAGTACAGCAGTACCGCTCATACATATGGAAATTCAGATTATGCATATCTTTCATTCTCACTTTACTATGAAGGATTATACAGAGTTGATGCAACAATAACAGATGCTAACGGACAGGTATGTACAGTATCGCATGAGGAATATTTCCCTGGACTTATTATCAACCTTACTCCTGATAAAGAAGGAGATTATACAGTTGGTGAGGAAGTAACAGTTACATGTTCATTTGAGAACTTCTTCTATTACAAGTTCCCACCAAGGACATTATGGTATGTAACAAAAGATGGCGTATCAGTTCCATCTACTGTGACAGGAAATGAGCTTAAGTTTACTCCAACACAAGCAGGAACATATACAGTAACTTATGATATTCCTGAGTATCAGCTTGGAGCGCAGAGCAAGTCTATTACAATCAATGTTAAAGATAACAGCAACAAGGTGGTTGTATACTACAACAATTCTAACTGGTCAAATGCAAATATTCATTACGGAATCAATGGTTCATGGACAAATGTACCTGGTGTGCAGATGAGCGCAAGTGATAACCCAAGATATACATGGAAGTATGTTATTGATCTTGGTGATGCTTCATCAGTTCAGGTATGTTTCAACAACGGTAATGGTTCATGGGACAGCCGTAACGGAGCTAACTATACATTGACAGCCGGTTCATACAGTATTGTTAATGGACAGATTTATAACGCATAGTTTGGGGAGATAAAGGAATCAGATCCTGCTTCACCTAAGGCTCAGGAGCTTGTGTGGAGTAGGGAATTTACCTAAAAAGTCAGGTAGGCGTGTTTTAGGTGAAAAAGATTAAAAGCCATAACCGGTTGATGAGGTGTGAGGTACACTCTCAAAGTCAGCCAGTTATGGCTTATGTTTTATTTATCTTTATTAAAATAATTAACGATTTCAAATATATATTTTTCGCCGGCTTCTTTTTGCTCCGGGTAAATAGTTACCATTTCCCAACACAAATCCTCTAAGATACATAGTTTTATGCCGTCAATTATGATCCACTCTATAATTTCATCCATTAACATCATATCAGAAGCAGCTGGTGTTTCTGATACCCTGCCTGCATATAAATCCTGTATAGCTTTGTGCATGTCGTCCCTTGAAATCAGTGCTGAACTAACGTTAAACATTATGTTTCCGTTTGTCATCTCTTGTGGGTAAAAACTTTTAACTAATCCCACGTCAGCAACATCATTATCCTTTGAATATATCATTTTAGTTTCCATAGGTTTATTCTGCCCGCTGATGATTGCCTGAAAAATCAAATCAAAGTCGTTAATGTTCCTTTGAAGTATTTTCTTATCCTTGTACGTTGCACTGTAGGTTACTAAACCATCCTTTATGTCATAGTAGACATACTCTAATCCGTATAAAATTGCTTTGTTTAAAACCGTGAATTTATCTTCTATATTTTCCGGCTGAACTGAAAAAAGAATGTTTTTGCACTCGGTGTCGTCTAGGGTGAACAATTCTACTTTGTCCAAATATGAAATTTCTCTGTAGGTGGTTCCGTTATATACGGCGTAATTTGCATAGAATTCTTTCATTGCAGACTCCCCGCCTTTTAATATATTCAAGACTACATTTTTTCTGAGTAGCTTATAATTCCGGTAAGTTTTTCAATTTGTTCATTAGTCCAATATTTATTTTCCCATCGGTAATAAACATCTTTTCTTTTCTTAAATATTCTAAAAGGAATATCAGTGTTATCATATAAATGAAGAACATCACACACTTCTGTTAATTGAGGAATTAACTTAAGAGCGCGTTCATATCGTTTCCTGATTTTTTCTTCAGGTACTCCATGACCACCTAAAGCTTCTCGTGCACTTACTCTTGCAACATTAATATCTGCATTAGATGTCAGAACATATATTCCTCTTATGAAATATCCTTGTTCCTTTGCTTTTCTTAATAGTAAAAGATTACGTTCTGTAGATAAAACAGTTTCAAACGTAAAATCTTTTTTTGATTCTATCATTTTCTCACGTAATTCTTCTGCTTTGATTGCTGCTTCCATATCTGAACAAAGTGTTGTTCTTTTTATATCATCTGCATTAATGTATTCACCAACTGTTTTGGCCATTCGTGTAATTGTTGACTTACCACTACCGTTAGGACCAGCAAATACTATAAGTTCAGGAAGTCTTAACTCATTTTTCTCCGACATATTCGCGCCTCCCATCCGGATATTCAAGATAGGCTTTTTTTGACTCACTGTCGTACCTGGCTACCGGTAATCCTTTTATTCTTCTGATTTCATCATCTATTCTTATTGATTCTTTGAAACGGTTTGTTAATTCCTCGTCTGAGATTCCGCAAGTGGAATCTAATTCATTTATTATATTCATAATAACTCCTTCCTTTTAACTATTCTAAAATGTTATTTAATGATAATTCATATTTTAAAATATAAGGTGTAAAAATATTATAAAACAAACTAAATAAAAATAAAATAAATCGACAAGATTATTTGAATATAAAAACTTCATTTTCCCTCTTGACCTTGACGTTACGTAATAGTTTACGCTATTATTACACGGAAAGGAGATGCAAGATATGATGACAGTAAATGAAGTGAGTAAACTGACGGGAGTAAGTATACGTACTCTGCAGTATTATGACAGCATCGGGCTTTTAAAGCCGACGGAGTATTCTGAGTCCGGGTACAGGCTGTATGACGATACAGCTCTTGAAAAGATGCAACAGATTTTATTGTTCAGGGAACTTGAGTTTCCGCTTAAGGAAATAAAAAATATTATTAGCAGTTCTGATTTTGATAAGCAAAAGGCACTTGATCAGCAGATTGAGCTTTTGACATTAAAAAAAGAGCATCTGGAAAATCTTATTTCCTTTGCCCGTGATTTGAAAAAGGAAGGAGCAAAAAAGATGGATTTTTCGGTGTTTGATACTGAGAAAATTGATGAGTACACCCGCAGGGCGAAAGAGCAGTGGGGTGACACGAAGGAGTATAAGGAATTTGAGGAGAAACAGTCAAAGCTTTCGGGTAATGACAAATCTTTGGTTGTAAAAGAATTTATGAGCATTTTTGCAGACTTTGGGGCGATAAAGGAATCAGATCCTGCTTCACCTAAGGCTCAGGAGCTTGTTTTAAGACTTAAAGATTACATCACTAAGAATTTCTACACCTGCACGGATGAGATCCTTGTGGGCCTTGGAAGGACATATGCTGGCGATAATGAATTTACGCATAACATAGACGAGGCCGGTGGAGAGGGGACTGCCAAGTTTACAGGTAAGGCGATAGAGATTTTTTGTGAGAAATGACATGGAAGCAATAACCATTAACACATATTTTAAAATATTAGGGTAATGTTATTGTAATTTGTGAAATATAACTATGTAGGTATATGCTATAATTCTCCTTGCGTAATTAATTATACAAGGAGAATTTTTTATGAAAAGAAAGACTTTAGTTTCATTGGTGCTTGTTGTTGCAATGATGATAACAAGTTTACCTGCATTTGCTGTTAATGCAGATGCAAATGTTAATGCAACAGGTGCTGTTTCTTCACTTCCTGTGTCTGTAGATAACAGTGCTTCAAAGTATTTCCCTGCAATTAAAAATCAGGGTGATATCGGTTCATGTGGTACATGGGCAGATGTTTATTATGCATTTTCTTATGCATATTGTAGAGACAACGATTTAGAGGCAACACCTGACAATTGTATGTCACCAGCTTTTGTGTATGGTAATACAAAACAGTTGGCTGGTGGACAGTATGGATACACAACACTTTCATCTGTAATGAGTAGCATGTATTCATACGGAACTGTCTCTTTTGATAAAGTTGATTTTGCTTCATATACTGATGAATCAGCTGTTGTTTCAATGTATCCACAGGAGGAGTTATGGAAAGAAGCTTTAGATAAGCGTATAAAAACATATACTTATAGAAACATCTATGGGAATATACAGGATACAATTGATGAAATAAAGGGATATTTGTATGATGGAAGATTAGTAACATATACAACTGATTACAATGGCTGGAACTATGAGACTGTAAGTTCTGATTCAAAGTTTGCAGGTGAGCAGATTGCTACATACGGTGTGTACACAGGTTGTGGTCACAGAATGACTATCGTTGGATATGATGATGAGATTTTTGTTGATATCAACAAAGACGGTGTTATTGAGGATGCGGAAAGAGGAGCATTTAAAGTAGCTAACTCATATGGAACAGAGTATGGTAATGATGGATTTATCTGGTTATCTTATGATAGTCTTTACCGTGATTCTTTAGTCGGTGTTCAGCCGGAAGGAAGAACAGGCACAGTTGCTGAGATTGGTGTTATAAAGGAAACAGGACGTACTAACAGTGGCTTGGATCTTGTTGTGACATTAAATTCAGCTAATGCTTATGAAAATAAAGTAACTGTTAAGGCTACTAATAAGACTACAGGAGACACAGTTTCATCAACTGTATTATCATTATGCAGCCACCAGAATGGATATGCATTAGATGGTAGTAAATATGCAACAGACGGAACACTAGTATTTGATTTATCTACTTGCTTATACGGAATCAACAAGGACAACTACGACCAGTATGACTGGAGTATTGAAATGGTGGATGCATTCACAGATAATAACTCAAGTGTTTTAAAGAATGCAAAAATCGAAGTTGATAACGAAGAAGTGCTTAGTATTGATGCTGACGGAAAGGCTGTTAACGGCTCAAATGTTAAATATGATTTTGTTGTTAAGAGCGATAATCAGGTAGTTGTCTATTACAAGAACAATTCATTTGCACAGGCTAACATTCACTATGTTAAGGCTGACGGAACATGGACATCAGTTCCAGGTGTAAGAATGTCTGTAAGTGACAGAGCTGATTATGATTATATGTATGTTATCGACCTTGGTAACAGAACTTCTACACAGGTTTGCTTTAACAACGGCAACGGTAACTGGGATAGCTGCAATGGACTAAACTACACTGTATCAGCAGGTAAATACGGTATCAAAGACGGACAGGCAAAAGAGCTTAAAGAAGTTGTTTCTAACAAAGTAAAGATCTATTACAATAACTCAAACTTCGCACAGGCTAACATTCATTATCAGGCAGGTAACGGAGCATGGACAAGTGCACCGGGCGTTACAATGCAAAGTAGTGACAGCCCAAGATACACTTGGATGTACGTTATTGATCTTGGTGAGGAAACTTCAGCAAACATCTGCTTTAACGATGGTAACGGCAACTGGGACAGCAAAAATGGTTCAAACTATCATGTTGGAACAGGTACATTTGCTGTGATTTACGGCAGTGTGTATTATTTGAGCGACGTTGTTTGGTAGAATGATTTAGAGAATATATAATTATTTAGAGCCTTATTTTATTTGTGCAGATGAATCTGTATGGAATGAGATAAGGCTCTTTTTAACGGAAAAATGTATTTCCAAAAAATAAAAATAATTGAATTTTGGGAAATGGAGCAATATAATTTTTATTGATTTGACGCAATTAAAATATGAAAAGTTAAAAGAATATCATGCGCTAAATGATTACGGCAGAATGATGGAGAACATTGTAGCTATAGAATTATTAAGAAGAGGTTATGAAGTATCTATGCAGGTAGTTTTATAAGGAGGAGGTCCGTCGTATGAACAATTTCAGGCTGCCCTATCATCTTGTGATTGAGGAGGGCGTGTTTTACAAGGTAAATGAGGTTATGGAGGATGTATTTCCGGGGATTAATCAGCGTAAGACTATTATAGTTACGGAAGAGAATCTTAAGAGCATTTTTGGGAAGATTATAGATGGTATCAGGGAGGATTTTGTTAACAGTGAGATTTACCTGATTCAAAGTGCTACTTATGACGAGGCGGTTAAGCTTGCAAAGTATATTACCATGAATGATATTAATCTCGTTATTGGATTTGGTGGCGGTACTGTCCTTGATCTTGCAAAGTTTGCGGCGTTTGTGAGCAAGGCCAATCTCATTTCCCTGCCGACTACTCTTAGTAATGACAGTCTGGCGTCGCCGGTCGCTGTGCTTGGTACACAGGGCAGGGCGCGTAAGACTTTTAAGTGTACAATTCCTGACGCGATTCTGGTGGATGTTGATGTTATCACGAGTGCGCCTGACAGACAGCTGCTTGCCGGGATAGGCGACACTATCAGCAAATACACGGCGCTTAATGACTGGAAACTTGCGTTTTCTAAGGGCAGGGAGCGTGTGGATGATTTTGCGTATATGATGTCTAAAATGGCGTTTAATTCGATTTGTTATAATGACAGTAAGGAGCTTAAATCCAAGGATTTTATCAAGCGTCTTACACAGGCACTTGTCATGGGCGGGCTTGCCATGGAGATTGCCGGTTCATCAAGACCGAGCAGTGGTTCGGAGCATCTTTTCTGCCATGCGCTTGAGGAGAATTTCAGTGAGCATGTAAATGTTCCTCATGGCATTGCTGTTGCTATCGGAAGTTATGGCGCGTGCGTGTTCCAGAACAGAAATATCGAAAAGATTACCCGTGTGATTAAGGAGTACGGCGTGTTTAACAAGCCGTCGGATTACGGTATCACGAAGGAGATTTTCGTTCTGGCGTGGCAGCAGGCGGCGGCTACAAGAGCGGACAGATATACGATTCTTAATGAGACGGATTTGTCCGATGAGAGGCTTAAGAGTCTGTATGACTTGATGGAGAATTTGTAATTAATAAATTCGATAAGAAAGTTAGTTGGTAATGAATAAAAAACTTGTTTTCAGGCGGGCGCTTTTGTTGGCTGTCCCTATTATGATTCAAAATGGAATAACGAATGCGGTCGGACTTGTTGACCATGTGATGGTCGGAAGTCTTACAACGGAGGCAATGACAGCTGTTTCTATTATCGGACAGCTGTTATTTGTGTACACGCTTGCGATTTTTGGAGGTATCTCGGGACCGGGTATTTATGCGGCACAGTTTTATGGAAACGGCAATACCGAGGGCGTCCGTGCTGCAACGAGAATGAAGGCCTTTATATGTGTTTTATGTACTGTGGTGGGAATTCTTATTCTCATTTTTGGCGAGAATTTTCTTGTCGGATTGTATCTGCATGGTGAGAGTGCCGACATCGATTCTGCGCTTACTTTGAAATATGCTAAGAGTTATCTGCATATTATGGTGTTAGGGCTTCCGGCGCTTGCGGTAACGCAGGTGTATTCAAGTACGCTTCGTGAGACCGGCGACAGTATTAAGCCGATGGTCGCAGGTGTTGTATCGGTGTGTACGGATGTCATACTTAATTACATGCTCATCTACGGTAAGTTCGGGTGCCCGCGTCTTGAGGTCAAGGGTGCGGCTGTTGCCACCGTGATTGCAAGGTATGTTGAACTGTTTGTTCTTGTAGTATGGGCGCATTTGCGAGTGAAGAAACACGAGTTTTTAAAGGGGCTTTGGAGTACGATTGCGATTCCATCAGGTATTCGTGGGAAAATGATTATTAAGGGCCTGCCAATCTTTACAAATGAGTTTTTGTGGGCGGCGGGCATTGCTGTGCTGACGCAGTGTTACTCGATCCGTGGATTGGAGGTTGTGGCCGGCATTAACATTTCAAATGTCATATGCAACCTTTTAAATGTAGTGTTTGTTGCTCTTGGGCAATCGGTTGGAATTCTTGTCGGACAGTCGCTTGGAGCCGGTGAATTTGAGAGGGCAAAAAAAGAGTCGGTGTGGCTTACGTATTTTTCATTTGTTGTATGTTTGGGGCTTACGGCGATTCTTGTTGCCATATCGGGAACATTTCCAAAGGTCTATGACACGACGGATGAGGTTAGAAGCCTTGCGAGCAGATTCATAGTGGTTTCGGCGTTGTTCTTCCCGGTGCAGGGCGTGCTTAACACTTTGTATTTTACGATTCGCTCCGGCGGAAAGACTCTTATAACATTTGTTTTTGACAGCGTTTTTTCGTGGACGGTTACGGTGCCGCTTGCTGTTGTGCTGTGCTTTGTAACATCTCTTCCGATAATCGTGATTTTCTTCATCGTTCAGGCTGTTGACATTGTTAAAATAATTATCGGCGCCATGATGATTAAGAAGGGAATATGGATAAGCAATATCGCAAAGGAGTTTGAGTGAGGAGTTTAAAAAAATGATAGGGGCAAATTTATTTTGATTAATAAATATTTAATGTTATTTACTAAAAATCATGTATAATGATATTAATTGGCAAAGAAAAATGTCGAAAATGACATGTTAATGCTAAAATATTTTGAAAGGGGATATGTCGATGAGTAACATATTCGTGTTTTTGGCTCAGGAAACTGAGACTGAATTACCACTTCCTGTTCCTGCTATCGCTGGAATAGCTATCGCAGCTTTAGTTGTAATTATTTTTCTGATTGGTTATGTTAAGGCTCCACCTGATATGGCCTACATCATTTCCGGTTTCAAGAAAAAATCAAAGATTGTAATTGGTAAGGCGAGCGTTAAGATTCCTTTCTTCGAGCGTCTTGATAAGTTGAATTTAAGACTTATCTCAATCGATGTTAAGACTTCTAATGCAGTTCCAACTGCAGATTATATCAACATCAATGTTGATGCTACAGTCAATGTTAAGATCAGTAATGATCCTGACAAGTTAAGACTTGCTGCTGAGAACTTCCTTAACAAGGACACTCAGTACATAGCAGGTGTTGCAAGAGAAGTTCTTGAAGGTAATGTCCGTGAAATCGTTGGTAAGATGAAACTCGAAGAGATGGTTTCAGACAGACAGAAGTTTGCTACTCTCGTTAAGGAAAATGCTGAGCCTGACCTTGCAGCTATGGGTCTTGATATCATAAGCTTTAACGTTCAGAACTTTGTTGACGGTAATGAAGTTATCGAGAACCTCGGTATTGATAACATCGTTAAGATTAAGAAGGCCGCAGCTATCGCAAGAGCTGAGAGTGAGAGAGATATCAAAGTGGCACAGGCTGCTGCTGATAAGGAATCTAACGACGCAGCTGTTGCAGCTCAGACTGAAATCGCTAAGAAACAGAATGAACTTGCTATTAAGAAATCTGAACTCCAGCAGGAAGCTGATACAAAGAAGGCTATGGCCGATGCAGCTTACGAGATTCAGAAAGAGGAACAGCGTAAGACTATCGAGGTAACAACTGCCAACGCTGATATCGCAAGACAGGAACGTGCCATCGAGTTAAAGCAGAAAGAAGTATCCGTTAAGGAAAAAGCTCTTGAAGCTGAGATTAAGAAACAGGCTGAAGCTGATAAATACGCAGCACAGCAGAAGGCCGATGCAGCATTGTATCAGAGACAGAAAGACGCTGAGGCTCGTCAGTTCGAAGCACAAAGAGAAGCTGAAGCTAAGAAAGCACAGGCTGAGGCTGACAGATATGCCAAAGAGCAGGAGGCTGAAGGTATCCGTGCAGTCGGTGAAGCAGAAGCTAAGGCTATTGCCGCTAAAGGTCTTGCAGAGGCAGAGGCAATGGAGAAGAAGGCAGAAGCTTACGCTAAGTACAACAAGGCAGCCGTTGCTGAGATGATGATCAAAGTTCTTCCTGAAATCGCAGAGAAAGTTGCACAGCCACTTGGACAGATTGATAAGATTACTATCATCGGTGGTTCAGACGGAAGCGGCAACAATGGCGTTAACCAGGTAGCAGGCAATGTACCTGTTGTAATGGCAAAAGTATTTGAAAGCATGAAAGAAGCTACAGGTATCGATCTTGCTTCAATTATCAACGCTGATTCTTACGATGCTAAGGTTAATCGTAATATTAACGTTACAGGTCTTGACGATGTTAATGTGGTTCTTAAGAATCCACAGGATGCACCGGCAAAGAGTGTTGACACACCGGTTAACAACAGCAACGTAACAGATGATATCGAATAATCCGGATTCTAAGGGTTATTCAACTACGGGGAATATTGAAAATATATTTTGAGGAATGAGTTTTACCCCCCGGGGACAACGGCTTATCAGACAGCCGGTCCCCGGGGGTTTTTTGTTGGTGGGAAATTGAGAATACAGTAAAAACAGGAGAACCTGTACATCTATCTAAAAATGGAACAAATAAATGAAGCAATAAAAAAACAATTTATTTTTTAATTTATTGAATAAGATATTGACTGTTAGGAGATATTGAATTATAATGACCACACATTGATTAACAATGTAAATAGCGCCTATAGGGCATTATATAATATAGTTATTATTAAAAGAGGCTCCACAATAATGTGGAGCCTCTTTGCTATTACATCCATTAGTTATTTATCTTTAAGTAATTATTTGCTGCCGCATTTATCGAAACTTGGATTGAATGCGCTGGAATTTGATGATTTCTTTGACGTCGGGATCGTACGGGTAGCTGTAGCGTTGAGAAAGATATCTTGTGGCTGCACCGGCTTCACCGTCCGGTCCACCGTACATTCGTTAGGTAGAAAAATGCGAAAAGCCCTGTATTTATGCGTGGTTTCAGCCTCTTACAGAATTAAAAATTGACAGCAAAATATTTGATTGTAAGAATTGTTACAGTTTGGGTATCTTCTTTGATTTCGTAAACAATAATGTAATTGTTGACAATGATTATTCAAAAAACTGTGAAGTAGGAAATGTGTTCCGTTTTCATCAATTTCTGAGTACGTCAATCGTAAGTATGGGTACTTTAACTGGAGATATATTTTATATTATTTACGTTCATAAAGGAACAAAAGGAGCTTTAATAGAATATTTTAGTCTCTATAAAAACAAAAAGAATTTCTGATTGACAAAGACGTGTTATTTAGAATAATATCAAGAAAAGATAATATTGTTACGTTGGAGGTGATTAATGGTGGCTGAAAAGATGAATGAATTCGAAATGGATTTGGAAGAAAGTAAGTACTTTGAAGAGAGATGGGCAGAACCATTAAAAGCAGTACCTTTAACAGATGAGGAGATAGAAGACTTGGTAAGAAAGGGAATATTCGATGAAGAGTATGTAAAGAAATTTATAAGAAAATTTTAGATGAACAATACAGCCACCAGTCAAAATGATTGGTGGTTTTTTCATGCCGGGAATATAGTTGTTATTAATGAGAATTAGCGCCTTAGGGTGCTTTTTTTTTACCCCAAAAAACAGTGG
>CACXFB010000029.1 GCA_902766825.1 uncultured Lachnospiraceae bacterium | reverse complement strand
GTATTCACAATATGGGTTGAAAATTGCCACTTGGAATTACATCCAAAATTGAAGTATTTACAATATGGGTTGAAAATTGCCGCTTGAAATTACATCCTAAATTGAAGTATGTAAATTATTGGTTGTGCTTTGCAATTAATTAGTGCTATCATTAGGATGAAATTAAAGAAATTTATAAGTATTTGTAAGGAGAATTTGAATGATACGGGAAATAGAAGAAAAAGAATATAAAGAAGCAGTAGATGTTATAAAGAACAGCTTTTTGACTGTAGCTAATGAATTCGGTTTTACAGTAGAGAATGCACCGGGATTTGTTGCATTTTCAACGAACGAAGATAAAATCTTATCCTGGAAAAACGAACAAAGACCAATGCTTGGCTTCTTCAAGGATGACAAGATGGTTGGCTTCTACAACCTTTGCATTAACGGTAACGAATGCGAGTTAGGAAGCTTAAGTGTTCTTCCAGAATACAGACACGACAAGATAGGTCAACAATTACTTGAAGATGCATGTAACAGAGAAAAGTCATTAGGATGCAATGTTTTAAATCTGAGCATCGGTGAAGAAAACAAGGTGCTAAGAGCATGGTAGGAAGACCATGGATTCATATATGAATATACTAAAAAGTTTGATTTCTTCCCATTCACATGCGGCTATATGAAAAAGAAATTGTAGGAGCTGTAAGAATATATAATATAAGACTATATCCACCTAATGTGTTGCCATAGCAAAGGTGTCCCTGAAAGTTTTGCTTTTGGAGGTGCCTTGGATGTGGCAACCGGTGGGTGATTTTTTTTCACTTTTCCAGAGAATTGTTAGAATGGGCTTTTGCACTTTTCTGGATGCTTGTTGGGTTTTTGTGCTTTGCGGGAGGTTTGCGGGAGGTTTGATGGGGACTGGTAGTTGTTTTACTTGGCTCTATTAGTTGTTTTGTAACGAAAATTCACCTAATAAGCCAGCAAGCGCGTGATAGGTGAAAAAAATTGAAAAGAAGTTGTTTTAACATGATTATCTTAGCTAGTTTGTAACGAAAATTCACCTAATAAGCCAGCAGGCGCGTGATAGGTGAAAAAAAGTTAAAAAGAGGCCAATTTCACACAATTATATTAGTCGGTTTGTGATAAAAATTCACCTAATAAGCCAGCAAGCGAGTGATAGGTGAAAAAAAGTTGAAAAGAGGCCAATTTTCACACGATTATATTAGTTAGCTTGTAGCAAAAATTCACCTAATAAGCCAGTAAGCGCGTGATAGGTGAAAAAAAGTCAAAAAGAGGCCAATTTTACATGATTATCTTAGTTAGTTTGTAACAAAAATTCACCTAATAAGCCCGTAAGCGCATAATAGGTGAAAAAAAGTCAAAGATGAAGCTACGTTCACATGATTTTATTAGCTTCTCCCTGTTAATTTGCAAAAACAACAATTCTAACATATTTGCAAAAGCAATAAATCAACCATATTTCAATTCGCATAATTTCCCAAACTTTTGTCAATACTATTTAAGCTAAGAATAAACCAAGATATTTAAGCTAAGAACAAACCAAGATATTTAAGCTATGAACAAATCAATTAATTCATAAAATGAACAGATTAAATTATTCAGACTATTAACAAGTAATTATAATTATTCAGGCTACAATCAAGTAAAGAGGGGGAATTATAATGTTAGGTGTATTTATTGCAGTTTTGTCGGGAGCTCTTATGAGTATTCAGGGAGTGTTTAATGCGGAGCTTACCAAGCAGTCGGGAATATGGATGGCGGCGGGGTTTGTGCAGATTAGTGCATTTTTTGTGTGTCTTGCAGCGTGGTTTATGACTGGAAGCCAGTCGAGTGTGTCAGAACTTTTTAGTATAGACAAAAAATACATGTTGCTTGGCGGAGTTATGGGGGCATTTATCACGTATACAGTTATTAAGGGAATTGAATATTTAGGACCGGCAAGAAATGCCCAGCTTATTATTATTTCACAGCTTATTGTTGCATATCTTATAGAGGTTATGGGGCTTTTTGGCAGTGAAAAGGCAGGATTTGATATAAAAAAAGTAATTGGAGTTCTTGTTATTACATCCGGAATAGTTATTTTTACATGGGGACATTAAAAAATGTATAAAAAAATAAGTTATTTCGTAAGAATAATTTCAGATTTATGCTCTTGTAATAATTTAGTTGATTCGTTATAGTATATCTATGGGCTAAAACTTAACAGAAAGGATCTTGTATGAATAATAAAAAAATGCTGATGGTTTTTATGGCATTTTTTATTGGGCTGTCCGGTATTATGATTAGTTTTCGTAAAGATAAGCAATCGGACGCAGCTGCTATTCATGAAGATAACATTATTAAAGAGTCATCTGATACGGGTGTGTCCGGTGGAAAGAAGGATGGAACCGATGGGAAATCAGACATCACTTATGATGGAAAAATCGGAACCAACGAACAAAATGGAGCCGGTAGTACAGATGAAGACACATATAATAATGACTCTGATAAAGAAGTCTGTGTCTATATATGCGGATGTGTGAATAATCCAGGCGTGTATACACTTAATAATGACGACAGACTGGTGCATGCTGTTGATGCTGCAGGAGGCGTAACAAAGGAAGCCGCTGTTGATGTGATTAACCTTGCTATGCCCGTTAGTGATGGAATGAAAATATATGTTCCGTCCGTTGATGAAGTTAATTCGGGGAATTATAAAGTGCAGTCATTGATAGAAGAGGGAAACTCAGATGGACAGTCAGGCGGAAAGTCTGATGGGAAATCAGATGGACAGTCAGGCAAAGCAAACGATGGCACAAGTACTGGAACCTCAGATGGAAGCGGTAGCAATGACGGGGAAAAAGTTAATATCAATACCGCAGACAGTAATGAGCTGATGACGCTTTCGGGAATCGGAAGCAGCCGTGCAGATGCAATTATTGCATACAGGCAGGAAAACGGTTATTTTCAAAAGATAGAAGATATAATGAACGTTAGTGGAATTAAGAATTCATTATTTGAAAGAATACGTGATTATATCACGGTATAAAATATACGGTTTATAAAGAAAGGGCATGGAAATTAAAAATGGGAAAAAAGGTTCTTGTTGTTGATGATGAGAAACTTATTGTTAAAGGAATAAGATTCAGTCTTGAGCAGGAAGGTATGGAAGTTGATTGTGCTTATGACGGAGAAGAAGCTGTTAATGCAGTAAAGAATAAGGAGTATGATATTATACTTCTTGATGTAATGCTTCCAAAGCTTAACGGTTTTGAGGTGTGTCAGGCAATCAGGGAATTTTCTGATGTTTACATAATAATGCTTACAGCCAAGGGTGATGATATGGATAAGATTCTTGGTCTGGAGTATGGTGCAGATGATTATATAACCAAGCCGTTTAATATTCTTGAGGTTAAGGCAAGAATTAAGGCGATTATGAGAAGAGGCGGTCAGAAAGCAACAGCTGAGAATAAGAGTAATGAGATTGTTGCCGGAGAACTTAAGATTAATAATGATTCAAAGAGAGTCTTCATTGGCGATAAGGAAGTTAATCTTACAGCTAAGGAATTTGATTTGTTAGTTCACCTTGCTACAAATCCTGATAAGGTATACAGTCGTGAGAATCTTCTTAACATCGTATGGGAATATGATTATCCGGGTGATGTAAGAACAGTGGATGTTCATGTAAGAAGACTTCGCGAGAAGATAGAGGATAATCCAAGCGATCCAAAATATATACATACTAAATGGGGTGTTGGTTATTATTTTAAATGTAAATAAAATACGTAAATGCAGAATAAGTATGAGAACGGTGGTTTTTGCGGCAGTGCTTGTCGCAGCCATCGTTCCTATACTTATTATTTTATATTCACAGCTGGTAATGTACCGCAATAATTTATATAAAACACGTTTTGACAACATCAGAACCAATACGGACATGATAATTAATGTTATCAATTCAACCGGATTTATTAATAATCAGGAAGGAAGCTCCGCTCACGAGGAGATTAATGCTTTAGCGGATTATTGTAACGGAAGAATAGTTGTGGTGGATAAGAATCTTACCATACTTGAAGATACATATAATAACGGTTTAGGTAAATCATGCATAAGCGCAGAAGTTATTAAATGTTTAAAATCCGCTAAGGAAGTTGATATAAGTAATGGTAAAAAAGATGTCAATGAGATAATTATGCCGATAATCAATACTGATAGGGAATTATCCGGAGCAATTATTGTAGCATATTCCAACGGGGATATTAACGAGACAATAGCATTTGTGGCACGTAATTCGCTTGCACTTGGAGTGTGTATTATTGTTGTTATAGGAATGTTTGGACTTTTTGTAGCAGTAAAGATTAGTTCAAGTGTCAACAAGGTAGAGTCGTCTGTTAATGAAATTTCCCAGGGATATCTGGACAAAGAAATATCGGTTGACGATTTTATGGAGACGGACAGGCTGTCACAGTCTCTTAATACCATGTGTTCAAGTATTCAAAGACTTGAGAATTCACGTCAGGAATTTGTTTCGAACGTGTCACACGAGTTAAAGACACCTATCACATCGATGAAGGTTTTAGCCGATTCGCTTATAGCACAAGAAGAAGTACCTAACGAACTTTACAAAGAGTTTATGCAGGATATTGCTGCCGAAATTGACAGAGAGACGAAGATTATCAATGACCTTTTGTCACTTGTGCGAATGGACAAATCTTCGGCACAGCTTAACATAGAACAGATTAATATTAATGAGCTAATTGAGATGCTTCTTAAAAGACTTCGTCCACTGGCAGCCCAGCGTAATATAGAGATTGTTCTTGAAAGTTTCCGTCCTGTTGTCGCAGAGGTTGATGAGACAAAGCTTTCTCTTGCATTGTCTAACCTTATAGAAAATGCTATAAAGTACAATTACGAAGACGGATGGATAAGGGTTTCGCTTAATGCGGATCATAAGTATTTCTACGTAAGAGTTGCAGATTCCGGTGTAGGAATTCCACAAGATTGTATAGACAGCGTATTTGAGAGATTTTACAGAGTTGATAAGGCAAGATCAAGGGAGACCGGCGGAACAGGTCTTGGACTTGCAATTACCCGTAATGTAATTCTTATGCACAAAGGTGCAATTAAGCTTCACAGTAAGGAAAAGGAGGGCACAACCTTTACAGTCAGAATACCGCTTACTTACAGCAATAATCCAAAGGCTTAAGTTAAAAAGCTTGAGTTAAAAGGCTTGAGTTAAAAAGCTTGAGTTTAAAAGCTTAAGTTAAAAGCAGTGTTTTTGATGAAGAAAGGCGTAGAGGCGATGGTGATAAAGAACAATTTTTTCAAAGCATTATCTCTTATAGTCATGCTCATCACCGTGTGTGCCATGGTACTGACCGGGTGTGATAAAGAGGAAGATATAAAAAGTGACGTGGCCGATGAAGAAGGTGAATACACGATTTACTATACTTCAAAGGAATTAAACGGAATATATTCATATGTTTATGAATCTGATGAGACTGACACCAATGAACTTATTCATGAGCTTATCGGTGAACTTGAAAAAGGCAACTATGAAGGTACAAGGGAACCGGTTATTCCTAAAGAGCTTTCAGATCCTGCGTACAGTATCAATTTTAAAGGTATTGTAACTGTTGATTTTGGTGCAGCCTATGCTAACATGCAGGGAATGGACGAGATTTTAGTCAGAGCCTGCATCGTTAAAACGTTATGTCAGGTAAATGATATTAATGGTGTTGAGTTTTATGTAGGCGGTTCTCCTTTGGTAATTAACGATGGCGTTGTTGTTACTGATATGGATGAGGCAGATGGCAACGTTTCCGAGGAAGGACAGGAGAGTCATGCCCGAATTATCGGTGTAATGAATCAATATGATTTTGTGAGCAGCGTATCCGGAGAAAGCACTGTTTCTGAAGATGGTTCGCATGTTATGCAAAGTGATATTCTTACTCTTTACTATGCTAACGAGAGCGGTAACGGTCTTGAATCGGCATATCTTAGAGTTGAGTATGATAATAGTATTTCGGTTGAGCAGCTTGTTGTTTCACAGCTTATTGACGGACCGGTTACGGATAAATGCTACAGAGCAGTAAATGAGAATACGGTAATTAACAAGATTTCTACTAAAGAAAAAGTATGTTTTGTGGATTTGTCTTCGGATTTCCTTAACGTACCGGATGGTGTTAACCTGGAAGTGAGTGTGTATTCTGTTGTTGACAGTCTGTTAGAGCTGCCGGCAGTTACAAAAGTTAAGATACTTATAGACGGAGAAGTATATACTCAGTTTGCGGATGACGGTCTTATGGACAGAAATTATCTTGTTTTAAATGAATAAATTTTGTGGGATTGTAAATGGTTACGAAAGAATAAGGAGATTATATGTTGGGGAGAAGACCACTTGTTGTTATATTTGCAGCTTTAATACTGGTTGTGCTTTTAGTGGGAAAAGTTGATGATAATCCAAAATACAATGAAGAGAAAAATATTTGCTTAAGCGGTGTTGTAGAAAAAATCAGCACTACAAAAGACGGCAGATGCCTATGGATGGATACAGAAGAATACGGAAAAATAACGGTGTATGTATCTGACGAGACCGGAGAAAATGTAGGTGTCGGTAATACGGTTAAAGTTTACGGAGACATTTATCCGTATGAATCTGCAGCCAATGACGGAGGATTTGATTCAAAAAAGTATTATTATTATACTTACAGAGTTTCATGCCGCATGTATGCAGACAGGGTTGATGTTATAGAGGATGATGTCTTCATTTTAAGAAATGCACTTTATAACTTCAGGTGCAATCTGTGCCGTATGACCGAAAAAGTGTATGATAATAAGGATGCCCCCGTAGTAAAGGCGATGCTTTTTGGAGATAAATCCTCACTTGAAAAAGAAGTTAAAGAAAGTTATCAGACCGGTGGAATCGGACATATTCTAGCTATATCCGGTCTTCATGTGTCGATTATCGGCATGCTGTTTTACGGGTTGCTCTACAAGATTACATCGTCTGTTAAGGTGGCTACGGTAACGACCATTATCATGATTTTTATGTACGGTCTGCTTACCGGCTTTAGCGTGTCAACTAACAGGGCAGTTGTTATGATGATAATAATGATGATGGCAAAAATGCTTGGAAGAACGTATGATATGGCAAGCGCCATATGTCTTAGCGGTATTATCGTCATTGTTATCAATCCATATCAGCTGTATCTTACCGGGGCGTTGTTATCATTTCTTGCGGTGACGGCTGTGTGTGCGTTGCTTCCGGCAATTTTCTATGTGACCGGGTTTTCACCTGATGATGTAACAGACATGAAGATGCGAAAGTTACGTGGTAATTATGCGGCTGTTCACAGGATGTATCCTTTTTATACATATATTTACCGCGGTGCCGTTAAAGCGTTAGGTGCAAGCTTTGCGATAAGCCTTGTCACGTTGCCGGTCATTTTGTATAATTTCTATGAATTTAACCCTCTGTCTGTGATAGGCAATATTATAGTGATACCACTTATGACGATTGTAGTAACAATGGCGCTTGTAAGTGTACTTTTAGCATATTTAAATGTAAGTGTCGGCGTGTTCTTTTCTGGATGCGTGCATTATATACTTAAACTTTATGAGTTTATCTGCAGATTATGCGATGGCAGAGTGCTAAAGTCATTTCTTACAGGCAGGCCGGATGCGGGCAGAATCGTATTGTACTACATTGTTATTGCGTTGATTGTAATTGCGTTTGCTTTGTTAAAATACAAATTTGAGGTAAAAATGCCGATATTGTTTATTGCTATGCTTGCAGGCAGTATATTTATTTTTCGTCCTGTAAATGATGGGCATCTTCATGTTGACATGCTTGATGTCGGACAGGGCGACGGCATAGTTGTAAGAACCGCCATGGGCAAGACTATACTTTTTGACGGCGGAAGCAGTTCAAAAGATGATGTGGGCAAAGATATAATTGAAAAATACCTTAAATACCATGGCATCAGAAACATAGATTATGCGATTGTAAGTCATCCTGACAAAGATCACATATCGGGACTTGAACAGATTATTGAACGAGAAAAATGTAAGATTGGTTGTCTTATCCTTCCGGGGATAGGTATTAACGATGATGGTTATGAGAATTTGCGCCTGCTTGCATTAAACAATGATATTACAGTTAAATACCTTAATTGCGGTATGACGTTTGAGCCGGAGAATGGACTTATTTTTACGGCACTTCATCCGGATAATGATTATGTGTGCGAGGACAGAAATGATTACTCGCTTACGCTTTTACTTAAATACATGGATTTTTTCATGATTTTTACGGGAGATATAAGTGTGGCACAGGAAGATATAATAGCAGACTATGCTAAGAATACAGGGATAAATCTTGATGTTGATGTGTACAAATGTGCGCATCACGGTTCGGCGGGTTCTTCAGGTGAGCAATTTCTTGATTTGCTAAAGCCTGAGTATACCATTATATCTGCAGGGAAGAATAATATGTATCATCACCCGTCGGATAAAACGTTAAAAAGACTTGATG
>CACXFB010000028.1 GCA_902766825.1 uncultured Lachnospiraceae bacterium | reverse complement strand
CTTTCTAGTCTTTCTTGTTCACCTGATACGCTCTTGCTCCACTCTCAGGTGAATTTCTCTTGCCATTACTCTTCTTTCTAGTCTTTCATGTTCACCTGATACGCTCTTGCTCCACTCTCAGGTGAATTTCTCTTGCCTTACACTTCTTTCTAAACTCTTTCTTGTTCACCTGATACGCTCTCGCTCCACTCTTAGGTGAACATTTCTCACAACCCCACTTATTCCCAGTCTTTCTTGTTCACCTGATGAGTCCCCCTACTCATCTCTCAAAATAACTCCCCTCTCAAGCAAACTCCCCTCTCAAGCAAAATCTCCTCCCATGCGAATCAAATCCCCCCCAGAATATGCTACACAAAAAAAGCTTCAACCCCCACATCCAGGCGTGACTTGACGCTTTAGTGGGACTTGAAGCTTTTTTTAGAACTCTAAGATACCATAGAACTCTTATCTTTTATAGGGACTGAAGACTAAAAACCATTTTAATTCTTCTTTACTATTAATGCATTCCACGGTTTTACTACACTGTTTGAAGTAATCTTAGTCTGTGTTATCTCATCAAATCCTTCAAAATCATCCGTTAGGAAACTGCATTCTTTTTCGTCATCACTGATATTGATGATGACATAATATATTTCAGATTCAATACTTCTCTCAAACATGTAAACACCGTTATCATCGGTCAACAGTGTTTTGTATTTTCCGCATCTAAGTGCTTTTGATGTGTTTCGGATTCTGATTACCTTCTTAAAGAAATCATGTGTTTCATGGTCGCCGGACTCTAGCTTGTCCCAAGGCATTGCCTGTCTGTACTCAGCTTCGCTGCGGCCTTTTACCTCGAGCTCGTCTGCGTAAAATACCGAAGGTATTCCAACCGATGTCATCATGTATACGAATGCCATCTTAAGTCTTCTGACATCACCTTCACAGTAAGATAAAAATCTTGCAACATCATGTGTATCGAGGAAATTCATCTGGCACAGACTTGTGTTCCATGAATATCTCATCAACATCCTGTTAATCTGTTCATCAAACTGAGTGATTGAAAGCTTACCAAGCGCAAATAAATCTTTGCAAAGATAAGAGAACGTATAATTCATTGTTGAATCAAACTGATCTCCCATAAGCCACACATTGGCATCTTCCCATATCTCGGCTATAAGAAAAGCATCCTTCTTTACACTTCTTACGGCTTTTCTGAATTCTCTCCAGAAATCGTGATTAATCTCATTGGCGACATCCAGTCTCCAACCATCAATGTCAGCTTCCCTGATCCAGTACTT
The DNA here is from genome assembly GCA_902766825.1 of uncultured Lachnospiraceae bacterium. Classification (GTDB taxonomy): domain Bacteria; phylum Bacillota; class Clostridia; order Lachnospirales; family Lachnospiraceae; genus CACXFB01. The sequence goes on along the minus strand of CACXFB010000028.1, from coordinate 71,511 downwards.
ACCTACTTCACAAAAGTATTTAATTACTTCTTTATTACTTGTGTTAATCTTAGGCATCTCTTTCACATAGGCAAAAGCTTCATATTCCGGTGGGTCACTGAACTTAACCGGAACCGGCATGTAGTAGAACCAGTCATAATATTTAGATGAGCTTCCGTTCTTAAGAACATCCTTAAAGGCGAAGAAATTAGATCCACAGTGATTAAATACACCATCAAGTATTACTTTAATACCGTTTTCATGACATTTTTTCACCAGACTTACAAGATCGTATTTCATTCCAAGACACGGGTCAACCGACATATAATCAATAGTGTCGTATTTATGATATGAGCTTGCGGTAAATAGTGGGTTTATGTATATGCAATTAAAGCCCATGTCTGCAATGTAATCGATATTTTCTTCAATTCCTTTGAGGGTTCCTCCAAGACGAGATTCACTCACAATGTCCTCACTGACATCATGTCTGGCTCCAACACCACTAAGGTTCCTCTTTCCCGACGCAAAACTGTCAGGGAAAATGTGATACATTATAACATCTTTTGCCCAGGCCGGAGTATCTCCAATATCCTCTCTTCTGATGTACGGAAACTGGAAATATTCCGTTCTGTGGGCATTCATTTTTTCATCAAATCCGCGACTGTAATAATATAATTCATTATCACCGTCATTTAACAAGAAATAGTAGCACACTCTTGTAAGAGTATCATGGATGGTTGCTTCATAATAATCAAACAACTCATCAGATGCAATCCTATCCATGATAACTTCCCTTACACGTATTGGTTCTACCATGTCAACTCTGTCGCCGTAAAATACGCTGCACTTAACTATATCACTTTTTGCTGTTCTTATTCTTATGTTAATTGTTCGTTCATCTACGGCATATGCATACTCAGATAAAGGAACATGTAATACTGCTTCTTTTTTCATTATCCCTTTACGGCTCCTCCTGTAATTCCGTCAACATAGAATCTCTGCATTAAAACAAATAATATTGATATTGGTATTGATACTATTATGCCTCCTGCACAAAACAGTGAGAAATAATCTCCAACGAGGTTCTTCTGTACAAGGTTATATAATCCCATTGCTACAGTCCAGTCTGACGGATCCTTAGACCTGATCATCAGCTTTGCCATTACGAAGTCCATCCAAGGTGCTAAAAATGCGTTAATTACTGTATATACTACGATTGGTTTAGAAAGAGGAATGATGACTTTTATGAAAATTCTAAGCTCATTTGCACCTTCTATTCTTGCCGACTCTCGCATTGACGCGGGTATGGTATCAAAGAAACCTTTACAGATTAGATAACCAAGTCCGGATCCTGCAGAATATATTACAATCAGTCCTGTTATACTGTTTGTAAGCCCCATCAGTTTCATGACGAAATATACTGCTATCATTGAAAGCACACCCGGGAACATTCCAAGTACCATTGAAAATGTCATGAGTGATTTTCTTCCGTCAAATCTCATACAACTCATTGCGTATGCAACCATAAGTACAAAAGCTGTTGAGATTATACATGTAAATGTACCGATAAGCATTGAGTTTTTAAACCATGCCGGGAAATTAGCAACTGTGTCCGGTCTGGCAAAAAGCTGTACATAGTTATCAAACGACCACTTCTGTGGGAAGAAGCTCATTGTATTTATTCCTTTATATGCGCTAAGAGAGGTTACCAAAAGCCAAAGTATAGGAAGAAGCCATATCGCAGCTAAAATCCCCAAAAATACATGTCTTAAAACATGATTGTCTGATTTAGTTTTCATCGCTGGAAATCCTCCTCTCTTCCGCCGTAAATCATCTTTCTGAATGTGATGATTGTAAGTACCGAACAGATAATAAATACACATATACCTATTACGGAAGCAATCTTATAGTTTGAATAATCGTTAGTAAGTGTGAACAGCCATGTAATAAGAAGATCTGATTCTTTTGCATTTGAATTTGCAAACTGCATATTGGCTGTTACATAATCACTGGTCAACAGGTAGATAACATTAAAGTTATTAAGATTAGCTATAAATGCTGTAATTAAGCTTGGTCCTGTTACAAATAACATATAAGGCATTGTTATCTTCCAGAAAATCTGCATATCAGATGCACCGTCAATCTTAGCACTTTCAAGCTGCTCTTTAGGTATATTCATGAGAATACCTGTTGCACTTAACATCTGGTATGGTACTCCAATCCACAGGTTAATAAGTATAACCATTATGTGAATCCATCCGGGACTTGATAAGAACGGAATACATGTCGAACTTGCATTAAGTACTCCTATCTTAACTAGCAATTTTGTAAGTCCAATCGATTCACAGAAACTGTTTACTATACCAAAATCTCCAAACATTTTACCTATAAGAAGAAGAGTTACAAACTGTGGTATTGTTATTGCGATAACAAACAGTGTTCTCCACATCTTTTTCCACTTTGTATTTCTGTCATTAATAAGTTTTGCGAGAAATATTCCGCCGAAATAAGATGTTATTGTTGAGAAAAACGCCCACAATATTGTCCATATTAATATTCTTATAAATACATATCCAAATGTTACTGTTGTTGAATCTCCTAATGTGACAAGCGATTTAAAATTATCAAATCCAACCCATGTAAACAAATATGTAGGTGGCTGGTGATCAATATCATAATTGGTAAACGCTATACACGCCATAAAGATAATCGGAATTATGTTGATTACTATTACGCCTAATGAAGGAAGTGCAAGGAGTACGATGTAGAATTTCTTTCCCAAAAGACTCTTAACATCCTCATAAAAGCTATTGATATGTTTTCCGTTTTCTTTTCTTAACTGAATCTTATATACTTTCTTAATATTGACTATATATAAATGCAGGAATGCCAATATCATCAATATTCCAATAATTCCGCATAAAAGAATCATCAGCGAGTTATCATAATCATTTACCGTTTTAGTAAGTGTTACAAGGTCCAGGTGCTCTTCTCTTTGAACTGTTCCAAGAGTGGATAACTTGAGTATATAGTGCATAGAGAATCCAAATGTAAATGTAAAGAATCCAATTTCAGCAAGAGTGATTAAGATTCCTTTTATTATCTGGCCTCTAACAATATAACCGATTCCCATAATAAGCAAAGAGAGTCTGGTCCATAAATCACCTTTTTTAACACTCGTATGTAATTCTGTATAATAATCTTCTAATTTATCTATCATTGTGTTATTCCTTCAACAGCTTCATCAAGCAATTTCTGTACGTCGTCATATTCTCCTTCTTTTAAAGCTCTTCCTAAAGTACCACCTGAACTAAAGAAGTTACTGTTAACTCTCTGTAAATGTGCAAATCTTGACTGGTCTAACAATGCTGATATAGCAGGTGAATTTACAATCTCATCAGATTCTGCAGCCTTTAAATTTGAAGGTGCCTCACCTGTTGCAATACCAATCTTTGTCTGACTTTCTTCATTAGAAAGATATTCAGCTAAAAGCATTGCCCAACCTGTGTTCTTTGAGTATGCATTTACACCGATAAATGCATATCCTGCAAATGAGCTCATCTGTACCTGCTCACCGTTAACTGTGAAAGTCGGTAACTTTGTTGCTGCGTATCCATCTCCAAATGCCTCCATGAATCCGCTTGTTGCCCAAGTTCCGTTAACATCTGCAATCATATCTCCTTTTAATGCGTATGCCTGTGCAATTTCATTTGAACAGTTTACAGCTGCTTCATCCTTACAAATGTTTGTTACAGCAGTAGCTACATCTGCACCTGTGTATTCAGTATCTGTTGCATTCCAGTTACAATAGTTTTTACCATCTTCCTGCATGTACACTTCAAGTCCGGCACCTGCAAAGAATCCATAAAGGAACCATGCTCCCGAAAATTCCATACCTACTGTTTTACCCTGTTTGTTAGCCGCAGCTAAAAGATTGTCCCAAGATGCTACATCCTCTTCTGATAAATAATTCTTATTATAATAGAGGAAATATCCATTTGATGCAGTGAGTGGATATGCATAAAGCTTTCCGTCCACTGTAGCAGCATCTACTGTTGCTTCAGAGTTAGTCTGTGAAGGATCATATGTAAATGTTGCATCAACACTCTGAAGTGCGCCTGCTTTTACAAGATCATTTACCTGATCATCAGGAAATACAAAAAGGTCAGCAGCTGCTTCCACATCATTAAGTACTTCCTTTGCACAAGTTGCTGTAGACTGTGCGCCTACCGTGATATTAAAATCAACATCTTTGTACTCTTTCTTGAAGTTCTCAACGAGCTCACTCATAACATCCTGATATTCCTGTGTCTCTGAACACCATAATGTTAAATCTACAGTTCCCTCTGTGTTAGCAATCAGATTATCGATAGCTGCCTGTTTTTCTTCATCAGATAACTCCTGTGTCTCCCCGTTATTTTTATTAGCATCCCCTGTGCTGTTTTTGTCGCCGGAACCACATGCCGTAAGTGATGCCATGATCATTCCTGCAGCAACAACCAATGATAAAAATCTCTTTCTCATTGTTCCTCCTTTTTAGGAAAGCGTTTTCCTATATTTTTTATTTTTCAATCAATACTTCTGATTGATTTCTATGTGTATTTTCCCATATTCCTTGATATTTTTCAATAAATATCGACTTTTATGTATTGACTTTGTTAGGAAAACGCTATACTATAATATTAATTTTGTATAGTTTCGCACTTGCAAATTCAGTAATTTTATGGAGGTGTTTTTATGTCAGTTACCATCAATGATGTCGCCCAGGCAGCAGGTGTATCCGCATCCACCGTTTCGAAAGTAATCAATGGATGGACGACCATTTCTCCCGCCACAACAGCACGCGTTCAGGCCGCAATCGAGAGCCTTCACTACGTACCTAACCAACGAGCTGTAAGCTTTGCAAAAGGCGCAACCAAGAACATAACTTTTTTAACAAGCATAAATAAGTCACAGGCATATAAAAATCCGCACATGTTCGAGATTCTGTGCGGAGCATATAGTGTATTGTCTAAATATAATTATACTGTTTCAATTACGGATAACTCCTCTGATACCTTTCCCGGTGAATCAATTTACCGAATCATCAAAGGTGGGGCATGCGACGGTATTATCGTTCATGGTTCTGCTCTCACAAAGGATGTGGCAGCCAATATTGTTGCAAGTGAATTTCCACACACAATCATCGGAAACCCAAGCTATGATACTCCCCTTTGCTGGGTTGACACCAATCATGTACTCGGTGGACAATTTGCCGCAGATCACCTTCTTGCAAAAGGATATACAGAAGTTGGCTTTATAGGCGGAAGAAAATCCGATTATATCTCATCACAAAGACTAAAGGGACTTCGCCAGACCATGTTAAAGAGTGGCAACAAAATGAGTACGGAAAATATTATTTATTCAGACCACGACTTTAACACCATCTATAATCACTGCGTAAAACTTCTGACGTCAAAAAGCAGACCACAAGCTATTGTATGTGAAAACTGTTTTATAGCTGTTGTCTTACAAAAAGCCATTGAAAGACTTTCTCTTAGCACGCCTGATGATATAGCTTTTCTTACTTTTGATAAATACCCATACACAAGCACAATGCAACCGACCCCAACTATAGTAGATATAGACGTTTACGACCTTGGAGTACAGGCCGGCAGCACACTGGCAAGAAAGCTTGAAAACCCAAAACTCCTTGTGCAAAGTTACACCACACTGCCACTTCTTATCCAGGGAGCCACAACATAAAAAATGCCACCTCAAAATTTTTCATAATAATTTTGAGGTGGCTGTTTTTATCTTGTTCTGCTTAATTACATTGCTTTATTGTACCTATGAAAGACTTACTATTCTTCCGTTGGAAATACCATATGTACCTGCTTTCATAGTGTAATAATATCCGCTTGCGGTATCCCATGAAAACCATCCGTTTGTAAAGCATGCTGTTGCACTGCTTCCTTCACCAAGGTCTATAACATACATCCATTTATAGCCTGCTCTATCGCTTGCTTTCATAGTAATCCCCGGGCTGTTAGTCCATTTTCCGTTATCAACTCTGTAGTAAATGTTAGCATTTCTCCAGCTTGAATTGTTATAATAAATTACAACTTTATTGTTAGTGTTATCAGCTTCTTTTGAAACATACACTTTTGTTGTTACGGAAGCCTTCTGACCGATTGCATCTGTAATCTCATACTTAAATTCATAATTTCCTTCTGTGTTGGCAACTACATTAAGTGCATATGTCGCATCACTTGCAGATATTTCTTTAAAGTCAGAACCATTGTAACTGTATAAGAATTTTCTCACGTTGTTGCTTGAAATTACTTCATTTTCAACTTCCGCTTTAAGAGATATTGTTTTACCTGTTACAAATTTGCCGTTATCAGCGGATGCACTAAACTTCACCTTTAATCCTTCAATGCCAAAATCAGATATTGTTTTTCTTATCACCTGATTACTAACATCGTCACGAACGTCAACAAACAATGTGTTTGTTCCGGCAAGTATTACATTCTTTCCTCCTGAAGTTACTTTGGTAAAGTCAGCCTTTACGCTGCCTGATGAAACATAACCATTCGTAAACTCATACTCTTTTCCATTATTGATTATACCGAATCTATAAGAGTAATCACCACTTCCGCCTGCCGCAACAGCACTGAGTGTTGTTCCTTCAAGAATTGATACACCTGATTTTGCTGACGATGTAAACGAGCTTACACTAAAATCACTTACTGCATCTTTTGATACATTAATTGTACCTATTAAACTCTGACTGGTTGCTCCAAGTTCATCAGCAACAGTTGCATAGATTGTATAGGATCCATCCATCGTAGGCGTCCAGGTCGCTGTATTTGTACCTGATATTGTTAGATTGGTTGTCTTTGGAGAATTGTAATTACCCCCAATTGAATACGCTGATACAAGTTTCTTTGTTCCTGTTCCTCCTGTAAATGATGCACTAAACGCAACAGGTGAATTAACCTTAAATGATGTTGTATTGTACTTTACACTTGAAACCTTTGGTAAATCGTTAATCACAAATTCAAGATTTGTAACGTATTCTTTGTTATCTCCAGAATCCTTTGCTGATACGGTTATAGTATATTTTCCTGCAAGCTCAGGAACAAAATTAACTGTATTATCTGATGAATAATTCTTTAATACTTCTGACTTTCCGTTATAGGTTTGAACGAATTTGTATGTTGCATTTGTTGCCGATGTCAAACCAGCACTGATTGTTCTCTTAATACCTACCGTCGACTGGTTCTGCCCCAAATCCCAGCCAGCAGATAATGTTTTCGCCTTAACACCCGAAAGCTCTATCGTCTGGTTTGAACTGTCAACAGATACAGCATTACCATTATATTTTGCAAGCATCACTCCGTCAGACTCAATGTATGCGTCGTTAAGCTTTAATGTCTTTGAATCTTTTTTTGTATCTTTAACATTAACATACCATGTGTAATTTCCTACCGTCTGAGGTGTAATGTTGCTTATAACATTATTCAGATCGAATGTCACAATGCCGTCTGAGGCGTATGTTTTTCCATCCAAAGAATATGAATAATAATTATGCTCGTTTGTTGCAGTAAAAACAGCTTTATATGTCTTGTTTGAAGAATTCTTTGCAATTACTTCAATTCTGTCCTGATTTCTTGTTGCTGTGTTAAGATTAAGAACAAGATCCACACCAGAACCTTTTGTTCCTCCTGCTTCTACATACTGTACATAAAAATCACTCATAGATGCAATTCTGTTAGAGTTGCTTGATAAAACAGCAGAACGAGCATTTAACGAATCATACGAAACCCATATAAATCCTTTGTTTTTATATGTTGTACCCCATGAATTTGCAATCTTAAATGCTCCTCTTTCCGCATCCTGAATAGTACCGTCACCATTGATATCATAGTAAATGTTATCGTCATATCCTACGATAGTCATCTGATGTCCGCCCTGTGCATTACGTGCCGATTTTACAATCCATTCTCCCGAATGTGATGAACCGCTCGGTATTCTTACATATTCCCATCCATCAACCATGGAGCCGAATGTAATAAGATATCCTTCGCTTAGATATTTCTTCATATCATCGATATCATTATCGTACGGAGATGTTATCTGAGCCGGATCACTTAAATGAACATATGATGTAAGTCTGTTCTTCTCAGCTTCCTGCCATATTGTTTTACTAGGGAACCACGTTTTGTTACCATCTTCGTTATAATATGTTTCAAAATCTGCACTACTGAACGAAGGAACTCCTTCCGTCATCAAAACATTAATTGCGGCTGATGACCACGTTCCTCCTCCTGTGTATTTTACCTGATTATACACAAATGCCGGCGACATTATATTCTTTCCTGTAGCAGGAACATCTTTTGCCTTGCAGTTAGCATATGTAAATGCATAATATACTTCAGCCCAGCATACACATGAACCTACCTGCTGCTGATTACCTATAGCAGGGAAATACTTTGAATTCGAATTATCGACTGCACTTGGATATGTACCTTTTACAGCCATCTTAGGACCGCTGTTACTGTCAGAGAAAATCTCTTCATCATCGTACATTTCCTCAAATTCATCCTGCGTAATCGACATGTCCTCATATACACTGCTTCGGTTTACCCCCAAAAATCCCGTAGCGTGTTCATCATAACTTCCACCCGTAACATAATACGATTCTGAAGCTACCGCCATGCTCGTGCTTTTGGCATCAGCTGTTTGCACCATACCAAAAGAATCAAACAACGACATTGTCATTACCAAAGCTAAAAACAGTGCTCCGGCTTTTTTCTTTGTTCTTCCAATCATTACTTCCTTTTACCTTCCTTTCAAATAAACTACATTTTTAATATAATTATTTACAAACTTTATTTCAATATATTTTTTATTTTTGTGCATTATATACATTATATGCCTAAACCATTGTGAAATATGTCGTTTTATTACATTTGCTTTTTGTATATTATTCATAACACTTTTTTTCAAAATTGTTTATATAAAAAAACCGCCCGCAAAGTCATTATTAAACTGACTTCGCGAGCGGTATATTTATCTATCGCTATTTATTCTTCCGCTACAAACTTAAATCCATTATCTTTTGCATATTTCTCAGAAAATGAACCTTTCTGTCCATGTATTACAAACTCAAAATCAACAGGCTCATACATACCGCCGTAGTCATTTGGAGCACAATCAACAAATCTGTAGCCCAAAGCCAAACCACCTATATACTCTACTGATGAAGGTATAGTTATCTCCTTTAGCTCTTCACAACATTCAAAAGCACAATCATCAATTCTGATTAAAGTATCAGGCAATTGAACACTTTTTAGATTTGAACATCCATAAAAAGCACTGTCGCCTATATCTGTAACACCATCAGGCATTATAACACTTCCCAGCTTTTTACAGTCCATAAAAGCAACTCCCGCTATACATTTAGTTCCCTCTTTTATAACTACCTCATACCCTTCCTGCATATTATCTGATTCGTTAAAAGATATAACAGTTTTTCCAATACACGCCATCCCGTCAGGCTGATTTTTCAACCATTTAGTATTTTCAAAAATATGGCTGCCAACACATTTAACATCATCACCCGCTTCAATCTGCGCAAGTTTTTCGCATCCTTCAAAAGCAAATGATTCAACAGTTACATTTCCGGAAAGCTTTATTGATTCAATATTTTTACAACCAGCGAAAGCACATACATCAATTCGTTCCAAGCTATCCGGAAATTCAACTTTCACTAAATTTTCTTGGCCACTGCCTTCAAATGCACCAGCTGAAATAACCTTTGTCCCTTCTTTAACATTCAAAGTATAATTCATTGGAATAATTCCCTTGTACCCCAACAAACACTTTCCCAAATATAACGGTCCATCCAATTGTTTTTCATACCATTTGGTTCCTGATAGTATATCGCCGTCCACCATCCCGATAGAATCTGGAACAATTATTTCTTCAAGGTTCTCGCATCCTTCAAATGTTTCATATGAAATATTCGTCAGTCCATCAGGCAGTTTTACACTTTTAAGCTTCTTACAATCTTTAAAAGAAATATTGACAATATCAACTTCCCCATCCTCTATTTCAACACTTTCAAGCTGATTATTATCACACTTACCAAATCCTCTGAAAACTATTACATTTTTATCGCCAATTTTGGATGGAACAACAAGGTTTGAAACCGCCCCCTTATAGCCATAAATACCACATGTATTCCCGTCAAGATCTCCTACCGCAAACGCCACATCTTTTTCTTTTTGCCAATACATCCAATTAGGATACGTAACACCACTATCCTCTTCCTCTATTTGCAAAAGTTCAAACTCATCCAAGCATTCATTTTCTATATACTCTTCACCGTTTCCTTCAGTCTGAACTACATTCCCCTTATTGCTTACCTCTTCCTCATCTTTAGCATCCTTATTACTACATGCTACCACACTTAACGCCATCGCCCCCACAGCCAATGATACTACACCTTTATTTATAATTTTTCTCCATTCCTTCTCCATAAGTTCTCTACACTTCCTTTCGAATTATTCTCTCCGTGTAAAACATCCATATTGCCATTAATCGATTATTATCTACTCTTTGTCCCTCTTTGCGGTAAGATACCACTCATATGGGATAATATCTTCCTTGCCGTCATCAACTCTTTTTTGTGCTTCTTCAAGCGTAAGCGGAGAGCCTAGGACAACATCTTCTCCCGGTACCCAGTTAACAGGAGTCGACACATTCTCTTTATCATGCTTTTGAAGCGACTGTATCACTCTTATAATCTCATCGATATTTCTTCCTGTGGACATAGGGTAATACATTATCGCTCTTATAATACTCTCAGGATCGATTATAAACACAGCTCTTACAGTCTGAGTCTTTGCAACTGTCTGTAACATCCCATATTTATTAGCTACACTCATACTTATATCCGCGACTATAGGGAACGGAATCACAACAGTTCCTTCACCCTTCCAGTCAATACTTTCAATGTTTTTGGCCCATGCCAGATGTGAATGCAATGAATCAATAGAAAGACCTAAAAGCTTTGTATTTAATTCATTAAATTCCTCATTCCTTTTTGCAAGCGCGATAAATTCAGTTGTACATACCGGTGTAAAATCTGCCGGATGTGAGAAGAATACCACCCAGCTTCCCTTATAGTCTTCAGGGAAATTAATTTTACCTTTCGTTGTCATGCACCGAAACTGTGGCGCCTTATCCCCAATTAACGGCATTACGTTTGTTGTTTCACACATACGTTGTTCCTCCTTTTGCTACATTATAGACTTTTTAGTCTCTATATTTTTTGCTCATTTTTTCGAGCAAAGTTTCCGCAATTTTGCCAGCAATTGCCAGCTTATATAATAATCTGTCACTCAAAACAGGTAATTTTATATACCCTTCATGTATATCTGAATGAATTTTAACGCAAAAATACACCTCTCCTGGTACACTGTCATTGTTATCTGGATCAATATTTCCTGCTGTTCCGGTCACTCCGATTCCTATATCAGCCCCATATGCGTCCATACATGCCTTAGCCATTGCATTAGCCGTTTCATGCGAATACACGCCATATTCCTCTATAATTCGTTCATCTACACCCTGTTTGACCTTGGCTTCATTACAGTATGTGACAAATGCCCCTTTAATTACGGCAGAAGAACCTTCATTATCCGTAATCATAGAGGCAATTAATCCTCCTGTAATGCTTTCCATGGTCGATACAGTCATTTTTTCTTCTATAAGTTTTGTGACAATCTTCTTATATTTTGCATGAACCGTCCCGAAATCATTTTCCATATAAGTTTCTCCGTTCAAAAAAGCATTTTCCTATATTAACCGAGCAATTTTCTTACTCCGTTCTCATCAAAGATCACCTTATCCACATGGTCTACTTCTATCTGATAAAGCGCATTTGCCGCAATATGCTCTGCTGCCTGCTCTAAATCTCTTATTCCTGTAGTATGTGAATACAGCTCAACAACGCTCGCAACACCTGCCGGCGTAACCACACACTCTTCTTCTTTCATTCCCATTCTTTTAAGAATTTTAGGGAGTGCAAACTTAGTAAAGATTATCTGTTTCTCTTCTTTTGTGTAATCCGGTATATCAATTACCGCAAATCTCGACATAAGAGGTGCACTTATCTTGCTCTTATCATTTGCAGTGGCAATCGGATACACTCCGACAGTCGGAATCATACATTCCATGTAGTTATCGGTAAATCCGAGGTTATCAAGCAACGTAAGCAATACATCTGCAGGATTGCCGTTTCCTTTGCCTGCATTTGCTTTATCAAGCTCATTTATGATAAATACGAGATTAGACTCTCCTGATGCCTCAAACGCCTCCATAATGATTCCCGGCTTAGCATTCGCATATACTCTTGAACTTCCCGTAAGCTGCTCAGGATCATTAATTGAGCTCATATCAAGTGTTGTCCATGGAAGCTTAAGTATTCTTGCTACCGCATAAGCAACCTGTGATTTACCTGTTCCTGCAGGTCCTGCAATAAGAAGTCCGTATGCAGGAAGTGTATGTGTACGGTTAATCTGGATTACCGTCTCTATAATTCTCTGCTTTACACTCTCCATTCCATAAAGCTCTTCATCAAGAATCTGTCTTGCCCTTACAGGGTCAATTGATTCAAAGAAATTGCTCTTCCACTGAATATTTAACATTATAGAGAGTGCTCGTTGAGCGTGACGTCTTTCTTCAGGCGAAACCTCATGTGACTTTGCCACAGCAAGATTTCTTCTCGCCCAAAGACAGATGTTATCCGGCAGTGTTCTTCCTGCACACGCAAGAAAGTCGGTGATACTCTGAATACTCGTAATCTTCATATCATCGCCGCTCTCGTCAAAATCATCGTCATCCTCATCGTCTGTATCCTTAATTACAGGCGGCTCACTTGCAAGAAGTCTCTCTATCATATACTGCAAAAATCCGTCCTCTGATGACAGCTTTGTTCCGCCGCCAAACGCCAGCTCTCTTATCTTATATACACAATAACCTTCAGGTGTATTCTTTCCCGACAGACGCACCTTGATACGATTTTCCCCAAGCCATTTTAAGAGGTTAACAAATCTTACGTCTATCTTTAATATATCTGCACTGACAGTACCTTCGTCGGTCTCAAACTCAAATGATGTTCTTGCATTAAAGTTGGTAAATATTCCGTTTGAATGATGTCTCCAGTCCCTGTTATTTTCAATAACAAAAATAGGCTTATCGGCACTGGCACTGTTTTCATGTGATACAAAGGTTGTATATGTGCATACAGCCTCTTTCTTTTCCACTGGTGAATTCTTAAAATCAAAAACCGGCATTTTTCAATCTCCTATCGTATTATTGCATATACAATATATAAAATGTACATTCCCGTCATAATAGCTCCCTCTCCTGCATTGATGCTGTTCTTTCTCTTGCAGAAAATCGTTCCCACAATACACATGAACAAAAGCACGCAAAGATCTACAACAGATGCCGCAAATACATCCACTGCATGAATTGATGTTGATACTCCAAGTATAAATAACATATTGAAAAGGTTTGAACCAACTGCATTACCTACTGCAAGGTCACATTCACCTTTTTTAGCTGCAACAACGCTTGTTACAAGTTCAGGAAGTGATGTTCCGCAGGCAACTATGGTAAGCCCGATAAGTGTCTGGCTCATTCCAAATGCAGTTGCAATCTTTTGAGCTGCATTTACGACAAAATCACCACCGAATTTAATCATTACAATTCCAACTACTATAAGAGCAATCGCAACAACTACACTCTTGTTCTTGCCCTCTTCCTCTTTATCTGCTGCTTCATTTCTTGCTTTAATTGCTGCTCTTACCGTATATACCATAAACGCAATGAATACAATAAGAAGCATTATTCCGTCTATTCTTGAAATAGTACCTGTAGGTATTTCTTTGTTTACAGGCTTAAAAATCTTACTTATCTTAAAAATCCCGCTTCTGATAAAGATATCCATAGACATGATTATGAGCGCAAGTGTGACAACAATATTAAGAGGGAATTCAACCTTAAGTAATGATTCTTTTACAGGAACTCCCTTCTTATATATAATCGCTGTCACACCAAGCACAACCATGAAATTGAACATATTCGAACCAATTACGTTACTAAGAGCAATCTCATTAGCTCCTTTTAATGCAGCCGTTGTACTGACTGCAAGCTCAGGAAGCGATGTTCCAAGAGACACAACGGTAACACCGACTATAACAGATGGTATTCTTAATATCTTAGCTACGCTCGAGCTTCCATCCACAAAAAAATCCGCTCCTTTTACTAAAAGCACGAAACCCACTAACAACAATAAAAAATTTAATAACAGATCCATTATTTCTCCATCCTTTTTCTGATAATACAACAACTATACCCCACATAAAACCGAATGTCCATATCTATTGCATTAGAAAAAGAAAAAGGACCTTTCCGCTGAAAGGTCCCACATATCTACTTCACTTTTTCAAAGTCCGATGCCGGATGTTTACATATAGGACAAATGAAATCTTCCGGTAATTCCTCTCCTACATATTCATATCCACAAATAATACAACGCCATATTGTCTGTCCGTCGGAAGTTGTACCAACTGCCTCAGGCTTTGGCTTAATATTCTCAAGATAATACTCATACGTCACAGAAGCTGTATCAGCAAGTACAACCATATCCGTAATTGTACCGATAAACATTGTATGAGATCCCAGATCCACTGTTTTTTCAACTTTAACCGAGATAAATGCGTTGGTTCCTTCAGTAATATAATAGATTCCGTTACCCGACCTTGTCATATTACTATAGTCTGCAAACTTGTCCACTTCTCTTCCCGTCTGGAATCCAAATCTCTTAAACAGATCAAACTTTGCATCCTTACTTATAACCGAAACATTAAACTCACCGCTTTCAAATATCATGTCATGAGTATAATTGGCTTTGTTAACCGCTATACTTATCTGATTTGGTTCAGATGCTGCCTGAATCGCAGTATTGATTACACATCCGTTATCCTTGTCTCCTACCTTTGTTGTCAGAATAAACAATCCGTACGACAACTTATACATTGCTTTTTTGTCCATAATTCCACGTCCTTTCTATTTAGTCATAGCCTCTTTCTTTATTTAATCTTTTCATAAGACTTACAGCTACATCTTCATTACAAAATGATGCCGTCTTAATACAGTGTATAAACTGACTCTCATGTGTCTTAGGCAACATAAGCAGTGTATGCACTTTCCAGACATATTTTCCGCTCTTATCAATTGTTCTGAAATAATCAGAAATATATCCAACGTTACTTTTTATTATTCTTTCTTTAAGTGCCTTGTACTCAGTAAAACCAATATACTTATCCCTGTCATCCGGATGTATTCTTTTATTGCAGAATTCTATATTTGTAGCTTCTACATCGTACAGTATTTTTGCATGTGCACCATCTATGACATTGACTAAACAATCATTTTCCAAATCCACATGTCTGATGTCATCATACAAAAGATAAATATTGCGAATCATCTTGTCAAGATTTTCCTGTGACTGTTTGTCAACATTTCTTGTAACATTTGTTATACTTGCAAGGTGAATATAACGGTCATTACACTGGGCAATAGTACGCACTGCAAGTCTTACATACTGATTCTTTGACGGGTACGTTATTACTTCTTCCTTGCCTGATTTAATAGGCTTTTGAACAAAGCCTCTGAATATATTAGCCATAGGACTAAGTGGTGAATTAATATTGTACTCCGCCACCTCAAGACTTGGATTACCTATGCTTTCAAGCACAGCTTTATAGGCATCATTTGCAAAAAGAAAATGAAATGTTTTACCATCATCCTCAAATACAGCAAGTGGCATATCCGTCATGAAATCCACACGACCAACCGTATCATAATAGTTGCGCCACATTCCGCCCTCTATTTTAAGTCCTTTCTCCTTACAATGTCTTATCGCCTCATCATACGGAGCCGGTTTACCAAAATAGTATCCCTGAACCTTTTCGCATCCAATATTCTTAAGGTATTCAAACTGTTCCTTTGTCTCAACACCTTCAGCAAGTGTCTGTATTCCTATCTTTTTAGCCATATCAACTGTGGATGTAATAATGTTTTTTGATCTGTCAGAAAATGATGTAAGAAACTCCATATCAATTTTAATCTCATCAAACCGGTAATCCTTTAGAACATTAAGTGAAGAATACCCGCTTCCGAAGTCATCCATCCACACCTGATAGCCTTTGTCATGAAACTTTTCTATCTTATGATTAATCTCAATCGCATCATGCATAAAGATGCTCTCAGTTATCTCAATATGAATCATGTTGCGAGGTACCTGATATTTTTCAACTACCTTTTCAATTTCACTGAATATGTCACAGGCAAAGAAATCCATTCTTGAAATATTAAACGAAACCGGAACCACAACCTCATTATTATCAACGCGTTCTCTGTAATTTTTGCATATAGCTTGCGCCATATAAATATCAAGCTTGTATATCTTCCTGCTGTCTTCAAGCGCTGTTATAAAAAATGCCGGGGACAAAAATCCCATCTTAGGATCATCCCACCTTGCAAGTGCTTCCATTCCACATACAGCGCCGGATATTGTTCTTACAACCGGCTGGTAGTATACTTTTATATATTCGTTTTGAACAGCCTCATCAATATGTTCAACTACGTACTCAGATATCTCAAGTTTATCCGTAAGATTAGGCACAAAATATGCAAATAATCTGTCAGAACTCTTTCTTATGCTGTCACAAGCCACCTTGGCCATATCACAGGCAACGGCAGGATTTATTTCCTCATTGTTGTTAATACGATAAATACCGACCTTACCTTCAACTCCCATTCCCTTTTTTATGGAGTGAAAACCGTCAAGAGCAGTTATTATCCTGTGCTCAATATCATCAGCTTTTGTGAGCACAACAAAATGGTCATCAGAAAATCTTGATATAAGGTCACCCTCAAAACACATTTTGAGTTTATTGGCTATCTCGGCTAAAATCTCATCTCCTACGTCTATACCGTATTTTATATTTAAAAGTTTGAAATTAATAATATTAAAATGAAGAAATACATACTTAAGCGGATTATCAAACATGGTATTCTCATTTAACAGTCTTGTGGAATCCGCAAGAAATCCTCTCATCCCCTCAAGACCTGTTATCTTGTCAATATCATATGAGACCGGTCTTGTCTGATAATCAGCCACAAACACATATATAAGTCTTTCATACTTCTCATTTTCCACTATATTTCCATATGTCTCAACATATCTTACATGGTCTTTGCCGGTAACAATACGATGGTTGATATGAAACGTTCCAATCATCTTTGAACCAACCTGTCTCTTAATCTCATTGGCTACAAGTCTGACATCATCTTTATGAATATGATTCATAAAAGATACATCCTGAGCAAAAAAATAATCCCTGTTGTCTTCGCATTCAAAAATTCTCACTGCTGAATTGTTGGCATAAACAATATGTTTCCTTTTGATATCAGCAATTATCAGCACGCCCCCAGGCATGTTATCGAAAGAATTTTTTATATCATCGGATATCACATCATAATTGCTATCAGTAACGTTCACACTACCACCACCATTCACGATATTTTAGCAAACATTTTTCACAATTATACCATACTTTTCACCTTTTCATCAACTTTTTTGTCTATTTTGTATAAACAAATTATTTGTTTATACATTTCACTTACATGCTTTTTCAAAAAAGTCCGACGACCTCATCGAACAGAGACATTTACTTATTATCTCAATTGATGTTTCCTTATCAAATGGTGGGTTTTCAGTCTCAATATTCATCTTTTTTCTGATTAAATCAGTCGCCATTCCAACACACGAGCATGATGCTTTAGGGAAAAATCTTCCCATGTCATTGTAGATATTCTCAAATGTATCCTCATTTACATTACCAAAAGACAGTGGTACCGATACACACGGGGTCACACTGCCGTCTGCATTAACAGAAATATAATTAACACCGGCACCGCATCCTAAATATCTTGCACTTTCAATCTCACCAAAATTAACTATTGCAGGATATGATGGGTCATTAGACGTTTTTTTCTTTACTTCACGTATAATTTTCATGGCATAAAGATGATCTTTTGCAAAATTCTTACCTTCTAGTTTTCCCTGCGATATAGTTGATACCATTCTTATTTCATTTACACCTAATTCCTTAGCAAATTCCACGTATTTAAAAAGGTCATCAAGTGTAATAATATCTTTATTGATGCATATGGTTAACGACACATAAATATTACCTTTCTTCAACGCAGCAACAGCATTTATTACATCTGAAAATGCTCGTTTACTGTTACGTGTTTTACACACAACTTCTTCATCATAGTGATCAAGACTTATTATGCATCGTCTTAGACTTGTTCCTTTTATCTTTTCAACAAACTCATCATTAATATTTATACCCGTAGTGTAAATCTGCCCCTCCATAGAATCAGGAATCATCTTTATTATGTCCACAATATCTTTGCGAAGCATAGGTTCTCCGCCCGTGATGCCAACAACACTGTTACCGAGTTTTTCAAGGTCGCCGATTATCTGCCTGATTGTCTCTATACCAAGTTCATTAGAGTCACTGTATTTCGCTCTGAAACAATGCCAGCAGTCACAATGACACCTTCCTGTGACAACAAGATCTGTCTGAAAAGGAACTCTTTTTCCTTCACCTACTTTTTTTAATCCTGCCATATAAACATCCCAGTGTTTTCCCGGAAATGATGGAAAAAATGTATTAATGTAATACCTGTCTTGTTCAAGGTCATGTGTTATCTTTTCACCTTTTCCCGCAATGTAATCAATATACTTATCTGTGCTGATTCCTTTAAGGACGTTTCTTATTTCGTCGTCAACGCCACAATGTACTTCATACCTGTTCATGTTAACCTCCCATCATCATAAAAGATGATTATAACTATCTTCTTTAACGCCACTGTTTTCGCATAAACACAACCATGGATAAAGACAGCAAAATTGCTTTGCATATATTATCCGCAATCATGCAATACCAGACTCCCGTAAGTGATGTTTCAAAAACCTTTACACATATTACAGTACATAATATACGTATTCCCCACATACAAAATACTTCGATAACAAACACATTAAGAGTCTTACCCATCCCGTAAAAAACCCCTTGCATCGCAATCATAAGTCCGAAAAAAGGTTCACTAAACGCCACCATCCTAAGCATTTTGGCTCCCAGACTTATTACTCTCTCACTCTCTGTAAACACCCTCATCAGCGGCTTTGCATACCAGTACAAAAGCCCGCCGTTAACAATCATTATAGTGATTGTAATCACCACAGCCGCTTTAATGATTTTGTACAGCTTATCCTCATCATTTGCACCATAGGCCACGCCTATCATGGCAGAGGTCGCACCGCTTAATCCATACCCCGGAATATACACTATAGTCTCTGCATTTACCGCTATTGAATGGGCCGCAAATGTTGTAATTCCCATGCCCGAAACAAGTCCTGCAAACACTACGTAACCAAGTGAAGATGTCATATGAGTAACCGCCGCCGGAAGTCCAACTTTGGCTATATCTTTTTGAAGCCCTGCATCAAAAGACAATTTCCTAAATGAAAACTCAAACTTCTTCTTTCTTGCAAATACAGCAAACATCAGTATTCCCGCTACCGTATAAGATGCTGCCGTTGCCCATGCCGCTCCGATAACTCCCATGGACATTTTGTATATAAGAATCCAGTCAAGTAGTATATTGATTACATTGGCAAGTATATTAACCACCATCGGGCTCTTAGTATCAAGCGTTGCTCTTATACACGATCCCAGAATCAGTGCAGATGCCCGAAAAATCATCGGAATGCTGATTATAAAAAAGTACATGTACGCATCATGGCGTACCGCCACATCAGCCGACATCCAGCGTGGGATGTATTTTGCAAGAAAAAGGAACACTCCTCCTACCATGGCACCTATAAGCACAGTCAGAACAACTGCCTGATGAGCAAGTCTTTTAACCCTGTCATCATCGCCGGCACCAACGCTCCTTGACATGAGCGCAAGAAGTGCTATTCCGATTGAATGAAGGAATCCTCCGATGAGCCATCCTATTGTTGTTGTGGTGCTTACCGCAGCAGTTGCATTTTCACCAAGATGCCCCACCATGGCCGTATCCACATATTGAAGCAATGTATTAAGAATCTCCTCGGTCATTGCCGGTACCGATAAAAATATCAGTTCTTTTATAATTGATTTTTCTGAGTTTCCTGTAACGGTCATGTTGAAATAAGTCCCTTTTTGATTACGGTATAATTAATTTAATTATATCACAATGTATTTATTCATGCGACAAAAAAGCGCCGGCAGGATTGTTATATCCCGCCGGCGCTTATATATATATTGGATTTATGAAAAAGAAAGGCTTATCTCATTCCCCCGCGGTTTCCGCCACGACCTGACATCTGACCTCCCGGTCCTCCCATGCCACCGCCACCCATCATCTGGTTGGTAAGCTCGGTAACACTTGTTCCGTTAGTTGTGACATCTCCCCCGTTAAGTTCACCCGTTCCATCATAATCAAACGGTGAATTGGCTGTTATATCTATTGTTCCTCCGTTAATATACAAATCTCCGTTGGAATCTATTGCATCTGTATCTATGTCATCATAAGATGAATACTTATCTTCTACGGTAAATTCTGCGCCCGCATCCGTTGTTGTAACAAATACTTTGTCGGCATTCTTTACAAGCACCGCCGGCAGATTCGAATTAGTAATTGTAAGTCCGTCAACCACAAGCTGAACTTTGTCTGAATCATCCGCATCAACAACTATTGTTGTATCTGTATAACTGCCGCTAAGAACATATACTCCTGCATCTGATATCGTATATACTTCACCGTCATTTAAAGTAACATTTACGGCATCCGTTGTGTCTGCGCTCTGCTCTAAATCCCTTTCGGTAAAATTAGTACTTGCAGCCAGCGCGGATGAATATGATGTCCCTGCTGTCTGAGATGAAGTTGAAGTTGAGTCGGAGGTATTGTTTCCACATGCGCCAAATGCTAATGCTGTCAATGACATTGCACCTGCAATAAGTGCTGTTTTGAATTGTTTTCTTAAAATCATTTTTCTGTTCATCATATTCATCCTTCCTTTCCTGCGCTATCGCTTTTTTGTTGTTGATGCAATAATAATTTATCCCTTTGTTTTTAACAAGACTTTTCACATAATATTCACCGTTTGTTACAATTATTTTCACGAATAATATTTGTTTACTTATACATAAAAAGTATGTAATTAAATGTAGTCCTGTTATATAATATTTTAAAAAAAATGCGGAGGTTTACACATGGAGTTATCAGCAATTTATCACAGCATGGATAAGAGGTTCTGCTACGCTCTTTCCAAGGGAAAATTCCTTTTCAGGTTACAAGTCAAAAAGGACGATATCGTCGCCGCAAGCCTGCATTATCGTGACAAGTATCTGCCCCTTCATCTTAATGATACAAGAAGATGTATCCCTATGAAAAAAATCGCAAGCGGTACTTACCACGATTACTATGAAGTTGAGACGGATGTGGATGTAATATGCCTTAGATATTTCTTCGAGATAACAAGTTATGATGGTGAAAAAATATACTATGGCAACTATCGTTTTTTCGATGAACCGATAAATGATAACGGTTACATGTTCGATTTACCACAGAACCTTCGCGAAGAGGAATGTTTTGATGTGCCGCAGTGGGCTAAAAACTCAGTAGTGTATCAGATCTTTCCGTCACGCTTTGCAACAACTGAGGATGTACCTGATGATGTATGGTATAAGACGCCTATACATCACACGGATAATCTTAAAGGTAATCTGAAAGGACTTATTAGCAAGCTTGACCACATAAAGGAACTTGGTGCTGATGTAGTATACATGACGCCTGTCTTTGAATCGGATTCAAGTCACAAATACGACACTAACGACTATATGATAATAGACTCTTCTTTTGGCACAAAAGAAGATCTTAAGGAACTGGTTGCAAAGGCGCACAGTCTTGACATGAAAGTAATTCTTGACGGAGTGTTTAACCACACCTCAACAAAATTCTTTGCCTTTAAAGATGTCATCGAAAAAGGTGCCGCGTCAGAGTACTGCGACTGGTACTATATCGAAGATTATCCTGTTGTGCAGACTCATGAAGTCAAACCGAATTTTAAAACATTTTCATACTACTACGGCATGCCTAAACTTAATCTCTCAAATCCTGCTACAAGAGAATATTTCATCAATGTGGGCAAATACTGGATAGAGGAATGTGACATCGACGGATGGCGTCTTGATGTAGGTGATGAGATTAGCCATGACTTTTGGAAAGCATTCCGCAAGGCGGTCAAGTCAGTTAAAAGCGACTGTCTTATTGTAGGCGAAATATGGCACTATGCCGGTGATTTTCTTGAAGGTGACGAATGGGACAGCGTAATGAATTATCATTTTCAGACTTGTGTTGCCGACTTTATCAATACCAAACGTCTTAACGCTTCCGGTTTCGTCGGTCAGATGGGATGGATGCGCGGCAACAGTCACAAAGAGGCATACAAAGCTCTTCTTAATCTGATTGACAGCCATGACACTACACGTTTCCTTCACACCTGCAACAACAGCAAAAACAAACTTAGAATTGCTGCTGCCCTCCAGCTTCTTATGCCTGGTGCCGCCATGATTTACTACGGTGATGAAGTAGGACTTACCGGAGGCGCTGATCCTGATTGCAGAAGAGGAATGCTGTGGGATAAAGAAAAACAGGATTTAGAACTGTTTGAATATTATAAAAAACTCATCCAATTAAGAAAAGAATACCCTTGGATAACTGATGGTGAAATCTCATCCGTATATACTGATGATGAAAATGACGTGATTCTCATAAAAAGAGAAACAGCCCACACAAAGGGGGCTGTTATAATACATAATAATCGTAAGACCTGCACGTTACCGTCATCCGTCATATCGGATATTGCGGGTAACAACTGCGATATAATTAACCTTGTAAATAACAGTACGTTTGACGGCACGCTTAAGCCTTACGATGTTATTGTAATCGATATTAAATAATTCTTATTATCTTTTAAGAGAACTTATCAGCCTGGATATTGTCTGCAAGTATATAGTAGGATTCCGTATAATGCGGATGTTCAAGTCCTCCTATTGCAGACTTTATCAATGCTGTCTTTGCACTCTCATATCTGTCTGCTATGTTAAGGTCCATTACGAACTGTTTTGTTGTAATTGTTCCTGCCATCTGTGCCGCTATAAGCTGCATGAAATACTCAGGTGTCTGACACACTTTAAAGTCCCATCCGAATATTCCCCATCCGTTATATCTTGTTATTGCACAATGAGGAAGTGCATTTGCAGGAATTTTTGCTATTGCTTTTTCCCTGCTGCTCTTTGAAGTTCCGTAATTGGTTATGGTAATGTTGTTAAGTGATCCGTCACCATGGCATTTACAAGTAAGCTTGTATGCATGTGTTCTTACATCGCCGCTCTTAATAATTCCTGCAAGTTCATCAACAGTATCCTGCATTCCAAAAGTATCAGGATCATAGTCCCATATTCCCGTAAGGTCTTCCCACTTCTTTTCGTAGTTATCAGCGACACTTACAACCGCGCTTCGTCCGTATCTTTTGTATCCCCACTTCTGCATAGGAAGACAAGGAACAAAATCATCACCGTTAACTATATTAAATATTGTTCTGTATGTTGAAACATTTGTGTTCATTGTGGTGTTAGGTGAAGCATATGTATATGTGAAGCATTCCCTGCCGGCTTTCTCATAATATGCACCTATTATGTTGGCTATTGCTCCACCTCTTGAGTGTCCGGTAATCCAGAAAGTACAATCACTTGCATTAAGATTATTATCATTCAGATACTTTGTAACAATCTTCATTATTCTGTTTGCCGGCACATCAAATCCCTGATGATTATTAACCGTTACCCAGTCTGCGGTAGAAGAGAATTTAGATTTGTTACCTATATCAAAGTTACTTGACCATTCTTCAATTGTTCCATTGGTTCCTCTTACAACAACAGCGACCACATTTTTGGTAACTCCGTTATATTCAACCGTTCTGTATCCGAGTCCGACATCAGACACATGTGAATCTGTGTATGTATCCTTAAGCTTAACGACCTTGGTCTTTGACATTCCAAAATAAGAAAGCACATTAGGAAGTGTCTTTCCTGCTGTTGTATCATTTCCGGATGCATCCTTTATACTTAATGTATTGCTTTCATACACTGCAGATGATAACAGACTTGAAATAACACTTAAGTCTTTGTTATAGATTGTATTATTGCCAAAGAACCATCTGTAATCCATGTTAAAGGCAACATCCGGCTTTGAATATCCTGTATCGAGTTTTCCCGTAAAATGATTATTGTTAGGTGATAAGTCCCCGCTGTCAGGTCTTCCGTCATAATCACTGTCATACGATGCCGTGCCGGATGCAGCAAGCATAGGTGTTGCCAATTTTACCATGCTCACATTACCGAGTTCATTCTTATCAGCAAGAACATAGGTTGCAGATTCATTTACAGTCGCTTTTGCAGTTGCAATTGTCTTATTATCCACTAACGATGTCTTTAATTCTTTAAGTGTCTGATTCTGCTCATCAACGCTGTAGATTGTAGGCTTGCATTTACCGCTTACATCAATATTATCAAGTGAAATCTCAATTGTTGCATTTTTAATCTGTCCGTCAACATCTACGTCATATGCGCTTCCAAGATATCCTGCGATGGAATCTTCAAATACAAAATCATCTTCATATTTTGTTACGCTTAAAGACTCCGCCTGCTTCCCGTTCACTGTCGCATCAATAACCACGTCATCAACCGTTTCAGGACTGACACTTATATTAAATTTCTTATCGGCATTAAGTGGGTCGCTTTCATAATCAAGCTCAGAGCCGTCTGACACACCATCGGCGTCTGTGTCATATTCAAGCGGATTGGTTGAATATTTTTTCAATTCATCGCGGTCGCTAAGCCCGTCACTGTCACTGTCTTTTTTGGCAGGATCCATGTTATTCTTAATCTCATATGAGTTACTAAGACCATCCTTATCACTGTCTTCACTGCCATCATTTTTCCCGTTCGAATCAGAATCCTTTTTTTTCGGATTAAGATTCAAAACAAACAGTTCATCATAGTCAGATATTCCATCTCTGTCCGTATCTGACCTATACTTACTTGTACCAAAATACTCTTCAAGATAATCTGCCACCCCATCCTTATCCGAGTCTTTTTCGACCTGTTGTGCTACAGCGTTATTACCGCTCTTCTTATCAGATTTAACAGTCTTAATGCTACCCCCATATACAGTACGACTGTCATCCGATGTTTTTGCCTTGGCAAACGCTGCATTGTCGGTGTTGCAAACCAGTAAGCCTCCCGCTAAAAAAAGCGCAAGAGAGCCCTTTAATTGTTTTCTCATAAAATACCTCCAAAATATTTTAAACTACAATTTGAGCTTACCACTGTGCGCTTTTATTTACAATAGGCTGATACTCCTATTACTCTCTAGCTTCTTCCTCTTTAAGCTGTCTTTTTACAACTCCCAAAGGGTCACTTACAAGTACCGATACAATCCAGATAACAAGTGCAAGTGCAACAACACACAATCCAAGGAATGCATCATTTAACATATCTTTTACGGCCGGATTAAAATATTCCTCCGGTTCGGAAACATACTCAAATATGGCATCTACAAGCCACATAAGCGATGCTCCCCAAAACATCCAGCAAAGATACGATATCTTCATCTTTCTTGCCGTTTCATTTGTATACCATATAACAGTTACAGCAATCGCCGCAAAAACTGAGATTAGTAAAGTCATTATCTCTTCTCCTCTCTTGCCAAAATTCTGTCTGCAGCTTTCACCATCATTACCCATACGCCGGTAATTAAAAGTGCCATTGAAACTCCGACTGTTCCCATCTCCTTAAACATTTCCGCTGCATCTGCCTTAGAAGACATTGCAGTAAGGAATGGAAAAAATGGTGTAATCTCTCCGTGCCATACGTGCTCAAAAGCTAAAAGAACAGATCCGCCAAGAAGCATATTGCGAAGCCATGAAAGCCTGCTTACAAATGAATTCTTCTTTTTTTCTTGTCCTACTGAAACTTCTGCAACCTTTGTTACAACTGCCTCTGCGGCAGGTACTAAAAAACATGCCATAACTAACGTCCTTTCTTTCTATATCCACTGCGATGCCCAGTCTGCAAGCTCGTCCTCAGATACACCTGCATCAAACCTCTTGCCACTAACCACATTTGCACCTTTTGCAAGCGCCTGCATATTCTTACCTGAGTCACCGATTTCACTCGATCCCGATGTAGCAAATGGAACTAAAGTCTTTCCCGCAAAATCATACATTTCCATAAATGTATCTATGATTGAAGGCTCCCTGTACCACCAGATTGGAAATCCCACAAAGATTACATCATACTGCTCAATGTTATCTGCTACAGAACTTATCTGTGGGCGGCAGCTTCTGTCGCTCATCTCCACGGAGCTTCTGCTCTTGGAGTTTTCCCAGTCCAAATCTTCATTGGTATATGGGTTAGCAGGAACAATCTCGAACAAATCACCGTTTACTACCGTTGCAAGTCTCTTTGCAAGCTTTTGTGTAACCCCGCTTGCTGAAAAATATGCTACTAATATTTTTGCCATTTTACCATCTCCTTAATACTGTCAGCCTTTAATTTTTCTAAGTTCGGACTGCTCAACTACTATAAGTAACTCATCATCTTTTTTAAGTGGTTTTTTCGGGTCAATCACTACCCAGTTCACACCGCTTTTAATCGCTACTACGTTTACCTTGTATTTTTTTCTAAGATCAAGGTCGATAATATTCTTTCCTACCCATCTTGCAAGCGGATTCATTTCAACCATACACAGGTTTTCATCAACCTCAAAATAATCAAGGAAATTATCCGAAGATAATATCATCGCCGACTGTCTTGCTCCTAGTCTTTCCGGAACAATAATCTTATCAGCTCCAATTTTCTTAAGAATTGATGTCATTCTGTCAGAGTTACTCTTGGCTACAATTACAGGAACATTCTGCTCATTTGCAACCGACACGGACATAATGCTTGCCGCAAGATTACCGGACATGGCCACTACAACAACATCCATGTTCTTAAGACCAAGGGCCAATACCTCATCTTCATTGGTAAGATCCGCTCTTATTGCGGAAGTACAGCTTGAAGACAATTCTTTTAACTTCTCCTCATTTATATCTACTATCAGGACATCCGATCCCATTTTATACATATACTGTGCAAGACTTTCACCATACTTTCCAAGTCCAAGTATAGCAACTGTTTTTTTCATATAATCAATCACCTGCTTTCATTTTATTACCCTATACTAACCTACGTAAAACTTTCCTTCAACATATCTGTTTGCACCTTTCTTGCTTCTTCTGTTTGCAAAAAAGATTGCCATCGATATAGGTCCTATTCTTCCAAGATACATTGCACATATTACCACAACCCTTCCAAGGCTGTTAAGTGTTCCCGTCATTCCTCTTGTAAGTCCGACTGTAGCGGAGCCGCTTATTATCTCAAACAGTGCATCCGCAACAGGCATCGGATTTGCCGCAATTAACAACAGCGTTAAAACAAGTACCGTAAACGAACTTACAGCCACAATTACCGTTGCCTTTCGCATGGCATCTTCCGTTACTCTTCTGTTAAATACAACTGTTCCTTCTTCTTCCCTTATATATGACACAACACTGAAAAATGCCAGGAAAAACGTAACCGTCTTTATTCCTCCCGCCGTTCCTACAGGCGAACCACCTATAAACATAAGCACATATGCAAATATACATGACATTCCAGTAAGATTTTCCTGTCCGAATGTCGTAAATCCTGCAGTTCTTAGCGTAATCGATTCAAACAGGCTGTTCATTACTCTCTCACCCGGTTGCATATGTCCCATGGTCGTAGGATTATTGTACTCTGTTACAAAGAACACCGCAGCTCCTGCAAATATAAGAACAAACGTCACAACAAGGACGATTTTCGTATGCTCATTGAACCTCCAGAATATCTGTATTAAGTCAAACCTTTTCTTAATGCCGTCTTTTACGTTATGATATACATCAAACCATACAACATATCCAAGACCACCCATCACGATGAGAGTCATCGTAACAAACATCACAAGCGGACTTGATCTGTATACCATAAGACTGTCAGGTCCCATAACATCCATACCCGCATTACAAAATGCCGATACCGAATTAAATATTGAAACCCATATTCCTTTTGCAACACCAAATCTCGGTATAAACTTAATTGAATAAAGCACTGCACCAATCGCTTCCACCATAAGTGTTGCCTTAAAAATCTTTATCAAAAACTTCACTATTCCGACATCGGTATTAAGATTTAATGCATCTTGAAGCATTTTTCTGTCTCCAAGAGAAAACTTTTTTTGCGCCACAACCATTACCATCGAAATAACGGTTATTATTCCAAGGCCTCCGATTTGAACCAGAAAAAGTATAATCATCTGCCCTGCCATGCTCCAGTGGCTGTAGGTATCAACAACAACCAAGCCTGTCACACACACAGATGTTGTTGCCGTAAATAATGCTGTAAGGAAATCAGTAGACTTTCCTGTTGCGGATGCAACTGGTAACATCAAAAGAATCGTTCCTATCAATATTGCTATAAGAAAACTTACAGGTATCAAATGAATGGATGATATTTTTTTTAATTTAAAAGAACTTTTCATATTTATCACCATTAAGTATTTTTTCCAAAGAACATTCTAACATACGAACCTCATTACATCAATATATAATTACATTCCGGCTATTTGTTTTACTAATTATTTGTGCCTTATACGCATATCATTTATTGACATTAATCAAAATCCCATTAAAATGACTATCAGAACAGTTTATTTACAACGCACATTATATTGATGTACGTTTCAAAAAATAAGAGGATAATATGGATACATTAAATAATATAAAACCCGGTCAGACGGTGCGTGTAGAAAAGCTTGGAGGCGACGGTGCTCTTAGGCAGCACTTTCTTGACATGGGCATAATTCCGGGTACAAAAGTTACCCTTATAAAATTTGCACCTATGGGAGATCCTATGGAACTGCGTCTGCACGGATATGAACTTACCCTTCGTCTTGCGGATGCCAATCTTATAGAAGTATCCCCCGTAACCGATGCCGATACTAACGTGGACAAAAAAGCCACAAAAAAGAAAACCGAACACCCGGGCTTTGGTGAAGGCGGAAAATTTCACCCTAAGGGCAGCGGAACTCCGCTTCCTAGTGGAACGACAATAAGATTTGCACTTGTCGGCAATCAGAATTGCGGTAAGACCACCCTTTTTAACAGGCTTACAGGCTCAAGACAACATGTAGGTAATTTCCCGGGAGTCACGGTAGACAGAAAAGACGGTGCGATAAAAGATCATCCGGATACCGTCATAACCGACCTGCCGGGCATCTACTCAATGTCTCCTTACACTAACGAGGAGATAGTATCGCGTAACTTCGTTCTTGACGAAAAGCCTCACGCGATTATCAACATACTGGATGTTACCAACATCGAACGTAATCTTTATCTTACCCTCCAGCTTATGGAGATGGATATTCCAATGGTAGTTGCACTTAACATGATGGACGAACTTACCTCTAATGGCGGAAGCATAGATGTTAATAAGATGGAACACATGTTAGGTGTTCCGGTAGTTCCAATATCCGCTGCAAAAAACGAGGGTATAGAGGAATTAATTGAACATGCAATTCATGTGGCATACTATCAGGAAAAACCGGTCGAGATAGATTTTTGCGGTAAAAATGATAACAAAGGTGCACTTCACCGTTGTTTCCACGGAATATGCCACCTTATAGAAGATCATGCCCAGGCGGGCGGACTTCCTCTTCGTTTTGCGGCAGACAAAGTTATCGAAGGTGACAATCTTATAACCGACAGACTTAACCTTGACGAAGAAGAAGCCGAATCAATGGAACGTATCGTACACCAGATGGAAAAAGAACGCGGTCTTGACAGAAGTGCCGCAATCGCCGATATGCGTTTTTCTTTCATAAAAAAAGTATGCAGTGAATCCGTAACAAAACCAACTGAAAGCAAGGAACACATAAGAAGTCGTAAAATCGACAGTTTCTTAACCGGCAAATATACTGCAATCCCTGCTTTTATCGGTATAATGGCTCTCGTATTTTACCTGACTTTTAACGTAATAGGTGCCGGTCTGCAGGAAATACTTGAATACTGCATAGATAAACTAACCGTTCTTACGGACAACGCACTGACAAGTGCCGGTGTCAACAAGGGCATGCACAGCCTGATTATAGACGGAATATTTACCGGTGTTGGAAGTGTACTAAGCTTCCTGCCGATTATCGTTACCCTGTTCTTCTTCTTATCACTTTTAGAAGACAGCGGTTACATTGCCCGTGTTGCATTTTTCATGGATAAAATACTTCGTAAAATCGGTCTTTCCGGCAGAAGTATTGTTCCTATGCTCATAGGTTTTGGGTGCAGCGTTCCGGCAGTTATGGCTACTCGTACACTTCCAAGTGAGCGTGACAGAAAGATGACGATTCTTCTTACACCATTTATGAGTTGTACGGCAAAACTGCCGATATACGCATTTTTTGTTAATGCATTTTTCCCGAAAAGAGGCGGATTAATTATGACAGGTCTGTATCTTCTCGGTATCGTTACAGGTGTATTTGTAGCGTTTATATATAAAAATGTGCTGTTTAGAGGCGAAGCAGTTCCTTTTGTAATGGAACTTCCTAACTACCGTCTTCCGGGTGCGTTAAATGTTGTTCATTTACTTTGGGAGAAAGCAAAGGACTTTTTGCAGAAAGCTTTTTCCGTAATACTTATTGCAACCATTCTCGTATGGTTTTTACAGAGCTTCGACCCATATATGAACATGGTTTCCGATACGGAAAAAAGCATTCTTGCCAACATAGCCGGAGTATTTGCTCCTGTCATGGAACCGGTCGGCCTTGGTGACTGGAGAATTATTGTTTCACTCGTCAGTGGATTTATTGCAAAAGAAAGTGTCGTTTCCACAATGGAAATACTCTTTAACGGTGCCGTTGACAACGCCATTACTTCTCTTACCGCAGCATCAATGCTTATATTCTCTCTTTTATACACACCATGTATTGCGGCAATAGCTTCCGTCAAGAGAGAACTTGGTGCAAAATGGGCATTTACACTTGTAATCTGGCAGTGCGTTATTGCCTGGTTTATGGCATTTTTAATGCAGCTTGTCGGTCTGTTTATTCTGGGAATTAACTGATGATATCAAATTCATGATTAAGCAAAACCCAGTTTGCCCTAAACAACTGCATGAGCTGCCAGTAACCCGCTCCCCGCAGATTAAATTCTTTTATAAGATTAAATTTTGCACTCATGCTTCTAACATCTTCAAACCAGACTTCATGCAATGTCCCCTCACTGTCCGTGTATGTGAAATAAGGGGACATTGCTGTTTCATCAAACATTATCTGCGCCCCATTATCTATGGCAATCCTGACAGCCTCAACATTACCTATAGTTTTGGCTTTGGTCTTTCCTCTCTCATACGGAAGTGGCCAGTCATAACCGTAATTTGGTATCCCGAGGTCTATTTTATCTGAATCTATCTGCGTCACAGCATACTCTATAACTTTTCTTACCTGGTTAATAGGCGCAACTGCCATCGGCGGTCCATATGTATACCCCCATTCATACGTCATTACAAGCACATGGTCAGCAATTCTTCCAAGAGCTGCATAGTCTTTCCCCTCATACAGTAACCCCTGCTGCGTCGAAGAATTCTTAGGTGCAAGATCAACACTCACATCGAAGCCTTCCTGCCTCATTCGTGCAACGGTTGCAGCAACAAACGCGGTAAATGCGTCCCTGTCCTCCTTTAAAATGTATTCAAAATCAATATTAACTCCCTTAAATCCCTTCTCGTACATTTTATTTATAAGATTATCAATCAGAGTTGCCTGAACGGCTGCATCATTTACAACCACACTTATAAGGGAATTATTGAACTTACCATCCTCTCCAAAAGGAGTAAGAGTAAGTATAGGACGCACATCGGCATCAAGGGCTTCTTCTATAATGAAATCATCCGCAAGAACAGGGTCTATCAGTTCCCCCTCGGGGGTAAATCCATAAGAAAAGGATGAAATAGCGGATAGATATGGCAACGTCTGCCTTAGAACCCAGCCACTGATAAAAGGATAGGCGAAGCCGTTCACATACAAGCTTCGCCTATCCTTAGCAGCCGTATTATCATCAATCAACAATGCCTGCCCCACTGCAAGAGCAAATGGGTATACAAGCTGATTATCATATATAATCTTTTGTACATCAGCACCTGCGCGCTCTGCAATTAAATCTATGGTATCTCCTGTTTGCACAACATAAATATCCATACAAATACCTGTTGTTTTTTAATAATACTATTACATCATATTCAATTTTATTCATTACTTTGTGACTGTATTACTATCACAAAACAGCCGGATTAATACGTCCGGTACTAGTTACCTGTTGCAATATACTTTGAAAGAACTGATGCCATTCCTGATGCAGGAAGCGTCTGTAACCATATATGTCCCGGTCCGGTCACCACTGTATTAAATAATCCTTCTCCTCCTAAAAACTTGTTCTTAAGTCCCGGAACAGACTGAATCTCCATTGTACATGTAGCTGTCATGGCTGCAAGATTACCTGTATCAATAACCATCTGTTCACCTGCCTCAAGATCATACTCCACAACATGACCATCAAATTCCACAAAACAAAGACCATTGCCGGATACTTTCTGCATGATAAAGCCCTCTCCACCAAATAGACCTGCTCCAAAGTTCTTTTTAAAATGTACTGAAAGCTCTACACCCTGCTCTGATGCTAAAAATGCGCTCTTCTGAAGAATCATTGGTTTATCAGGACTGATTTCAAAAGCCTTAATACTTCCCGGAAAACTTGATGCAAGAGCAATCATTCCTTCCTTGCCCTTAGCGGTATAAATGTTCTGGAATATTGATTCACCCGAAAACGCTCTTCCAAACATCTTACCTATTCCGCCACCTGTTGTTTCCATCTGCATATTAGGTGACATCCATGTCATTCCGCCACCTTCGGTTATTATCTTTTCCCCGGCTTCAAGTGTACAGATTACTACCGGCAGATTTCCACCCTGGATATCATACTTCATCAAAAATACCTCCTATGTGTAATTAATTCTTTTTGTTTGTGAGGAAAAATCCCACAACAATCATAATAATTATAACCACAATTCCTGCTACAGGCAAATATTTTTCCAGATTAATCATCAAATCTGAATCATCCTTAATCCGTGCAGCCTCCCCTGTTCCCGTTTTTTTGTTATCCGCAGATTGTACGGTCGTATCGTCGTTCTGATTTGCAGCTTCTTTTTTTTCTGATTCAACTACATTATTTTCTTCATCCGCCCTGTGCTCTTTAGATGATTCATTGTCATCTTCCAGGGGCTGTTCTGATGAATTGCCTGCATCCTCCCTCTTTGCATACACAAGATATCTGTGAGAGTTCTTTGTGTAGGGATGGCAGGTAAGAAGGGTAATCCTGCACTCCCCCGGCCTGATTAAGGTTTCATCCACCTGTTCAGGTAAAATCACTTTTGTCTGCGTAACCCTGTAAATCAACGTATCAAAAGGGGTAGTAACTTTAATAACATCTCCCACCTGAACATTTTCAATCTCCCGAAACATCTTTATCCCCCGATAGCCTCTGTGCGCAGCCACAACCATATTTGTATTAGTCTGTCTGGTAGGCATTGATGTCTGCCCCATTACAACAGCACCTTTTTTCATATTTTCCTTATTTGCACCCAAATATAATGGCAGGTGAACGTCCATACTATCAATATCAATTATTCCGATAACATTATTACTAAAGCCATATTCCGTCAGGTCAAATGAAGGCGTCTCATACGAAAACGGATCCTTAAGGCCGGACTGTCCGTCTGCATATAACTGTCTGTTGTACGCACACATGTCTTTGTATAATTGAAGGAGCCTGTCAGTTTCCTCATCAGCTTGTTTACTCTCCCCGTCAGTTTCCTCATTCTCCACATCTTCCCCTGATGCCTCCATCTCAAGTAAATCCTCAAGTTTCTCATTCTCCACAACTTCTCTCATTTGATCCAGGTCATTCATGAATTCATCAATGACTTTTGAACTCCGATACTGTGCCCATCTGTCCATGCAAAAGGGATATGCAACTAAAGCTGCACCTGCCAGAAAAAATATAGCCGCTATTATGGTTTTTCTTTTATTCTTCATGTAAGCCACTCCAATTCCATACTTTGGTCCTGCCTATTTCATTTCTATACCTAGAATGCCTTCCATAGTTTAAAACCAATTCTTCTTCGTCTGCCAAGCCTTTTATAAACCGTCTCCACAAGCTTTTCATACATCTTTTCAGACAGCTGTACATCTTCCTTTGAAGGCTTATCCGGCCCATAATGGGTACACAGCACAATATTCATGTATTTTTTTACTTCATTGATTTCAAATTCCGGGTACCTGTTGGCAATCTCACAAACAAATGCCCCTGATGTTGTATCAATTTTTGAATCAAATCCGTCATAAATCAACACATCATAGAAGCTGTAGAATATTCTTTTTACCTTTGCCTCGTCATCCTTTGCTCCTATTTTACCTCTTCTGGCACGGTATGTAACCATATGTCTGACTATAAGAAAAATGATTATCAGAAACAACAGGATTATTGTCAGATATGCTGTTTTTTTACCGGTGCTCATACCCTTTGCGGACTCATTTTCATCGTTGCCCGCCTCATCCTTAGAATCTGTCTTATCTTCCTCTTTGTCCTTTAAATCCTGCGGCATATCCAGATTAGATATTCTTCCTTCAAATCCCGGCGTGGTTTCAACCTGCGTCCAGCCTGAACCTGAAACATATATTTCAACCCACGCATGAGCATTATCATCCTGAAGTATGGCATAATACTCTTCATTTTCATCAGCCTGAAAAATATTTACCGGAGCAACATAACCCTCAACATATCTTGCAGGAATGTCAAACATCCTGAACATAATTGTTGCGGCAGAGGCAAATGCCGTAGAATCTCCCTGCTTTTTTTCAAATAAAAAGTAGTTAACGTAATCTTCACCCTCCGGCAGTTTAATCGCCTTAGATTCAAATGCAGCGTTTTCCCACAGAGTTTTCCTGATAAAATTGGTAACATCATCAATTTTTTCTTCCAGGAGTTCATCTTTTTGAACCTTTGTCATATCCGGTTTTATCTTATTATCCCACTCATTTATCTTTTCCTCGCAAAGGTCATAAAGTCTCTCCATATTCTCCTTGTCATATTTAACGTCATTCGCTTTAACGAAGTATTCATAGGATGCCTCAACCTCATCTAACACACTGTACTTACCTGTTTTATCAGTGTACTTTCTGTATTGTGCCATAACCTCCTTGACATCCTCCCCGTAAAACCATGGAAAAGTATTCTCATACTCACTTTGTCCGATAACGTATGCATCACCGCCACCTATCCGGTAATAATCATTGATATACACATTGTAGGGTATATAGGTATAGGAAATGTTTTCATCCATTGATTCCACTGATATATATGACGGTTCATAGGATTTATAGTCACCCCCCAGCAAATCCACTGCATATGCCATTCGCAAAAATGGAATATTATAAACATAACTTTGTGCATCGCCCTGGGTAGACCAATGTCTCAAAGTATCAAGATATCCCTTTTCGTCATCATTAATCCAACGGTCGGTGTCATACTGTGATCCTACATATCCTTTCAGATAAACCGTTTCCCCGGGAAGTTCACTGCAGGTTACTTTAATATTTTCTTTCATGGTATAAAATGTGCCCTCAAGTTCACCAAGTATACCACCTGATACACCTCCGCCTACACCTTCTGCCAAAAGTGTCACGTTGGTATCATATAGCCTTGGCAGTAATTCGCCAATCATTCTCACTCCTGATACCCTGATGTCGTAGGTTGCATCAGACAATTTTCCAAGCGGTACCGACAACGGCTTTGCAAGTATTGCGGTGGACAAAATAATCACCACAAACATTGCCGGAATACTTACAATCAGTACTTTGACCCGGATCATGACATCCATCCTGTGATTGCAGTTATAGTTATCGCTCTTCTTTTCTCCCCAAAGTGATCTGTAACGTCTGATTCCCGAGATAACAGTGATAGTTACCACAACATATGCCATCATTACCCCATGAATACTGCTTATTTTCCCTCCACCAATTCCACACAATATAAAAACAGGGAAGAGAACGGCTGCTATTCTAAGATTATCTCTCTTTAATATTATTGCTCTTGCAGCTATCCACGTAATAATAAATCCCACGAAGATAAATACCTGCTCTTTGCCCTTGCCTGTGCTGTTGACAAGCGGAATGCTTCCCCCATAGGTTGTGTTTAACCTTATGATTACATCATCTGTTATGCTTCTTATTCCCGCTGAAATATTGTTTCTCAGGAGAGTGGCAGATAATATAAACACTCCTGCCAGTAAACCGGCAAAGAAAAAACTCATTATTTTTCCGTTCCTTTTTTCCTTTGATATCAAAAGAATGAAATTGTATCGGATTGAAAAGAAAAGAGAAAAAATAATAAAGGTTATTTGCAAAAGTCTATTGTCAATACTAATGTTATAGGAATCCAGAATTGTTCCCACAACAGCCATTACAAAAATCCAGACAAGCACTGCCATGGTAATTATGTCAACAGCCACCGCAGACGAATGTCGCCAGGCAGCCTTTTTGTTATTACAGGTAAGCCGGTATCCTGTCACATAAAGCTCATGCTGTGCTAAATTTCCAGTTTCCATTCCATTATTTCCTCTTCCACTTTATCAACATCAAATTTCTTGATACAGACATCTCCTCTATATACTCTTCCCATCATGTCAACCATAAGACTGTTATGTTCCTTAATCTGCTCATTATTATTAATGTATTCTCTTTTAACATCAACATCATCTTCAGGAAGCCCCATATCAAACATCCTCTCAATCATGCTGTAGACATCTTTCTCATATTCCACATGTGCCAGCATTATATTGTTGTTTTCCGATTCAATATATTTGTTCTCCTTCTTATTGTCGGCATGCCACACGACAACATGGCTCATCCCCTCCCAGGTCAACGACCAGGAAAGTGCAGAAAGGATTTCAAAAAAATTATCCACTATTTTTGCAGTGATAACCTCCTCACTGTTCCACCTCAGATCCGCAAAAAGAAAAATCATGTTTTCAAGAGGCTTACTGTATTCCTTCACAAGATATTCGTCAGTCTTGGCGGTTAGTTTCCAATGAACCTTTAAGAAAGTATCCCCCTGTCTATACTCATGAACATCAAACACTTCCGAAGTATCCTCTCCGCTGCTGGTATGTGAATACTGTTCCCATTCATGTTTTGACTTCATAGCTGCATTTCCACCAATGAATATTCGTCCAAGCAACGGCTGAACCATTATCTCATCCGTAACATTAACCATTTTTTTATTATAGGAAAACACCCTGAAATAATCGTAAATCTTTACTTCATCAAGAATCACTTCGTATTTACCGCAGTATTCTGATTTAAATTCAAATCCCAAAACCTCCTGCGATTTGCCATCCAGCATTATCTTTCTTGAAAAAAAATATTCTTTGCCTGTAAAATTATTAATGCATCTTATGGTCACCTTACACACACTTATGGGAAATAAAGATTTATTTTTTAATCTTACATTGATAACAAATCCGCTGTTCTTCTTTACATGAAAATATGGTATTTCAATTCCCGCTTCCATTTTAAACGCCAGATAAACCGGTAAAACAACCATTGCCGGTATCAGCATAATCTCACAGGCCAACACCATACCTGATGTTTTTGAACCCATAAATACACATAACAGAACCGTAATTATAACAACAATCACATATAAAAATTTATTCTTCAATATTATCTCATCCTACCGTTTTGACCGGTGCCGGTCTTTTAACTTTTTCTATTATGTCCTTAATTATTTCATTCACCGTAAGATTATTTAGTTTTCCCTTGGAACTTAGTATAAGCCTGTGATATGCCACATCCGGAAAAATCTCTGTCACATCCGATGCAACAACATAGTTTCGACCATTTAAATATGCAATGGCCTTGGCCATCCTGACAATGGCAAGGGTTCCTCTCGGGCTTATCCCAAGCTCTATCATTTCGTTTTTTCTGGTATAGTCCGACAATTCCACAATATATTCATATATACTTTTATGTATAAATATTTTTTCAGTCTCCATCTGCATTTTTAAAAGTTCCTCACCATCTACCACAGCCTCAACCTCTGCCATTGGATTGGCGTTGTCTCTGCTTAACAATATGTTTAACTCATCATTTTTGTCAGGATATCCAATATGAATACACACAATAAATCTGTCCAGCTGGGATTCAGGCAGCATCTGTGTACCGACAGAACCAATTGGATTCTGGGTGGCAATAACATGAAACGGTTTTGGAACCTGTCTTGTAACACCATCCACCGTGACTGTCTCTTCCTCCATTACCTCAAGAAGTGCCGACTGGGTCTTTGGGGACGTACGGTTAATCTCATCCCCCAAAAACAGATTGCACATAACTGCGCCCTCCTGATATTCAAAAGTACCCAGCTCTTTTCTGTACAAAGAGAACCCCACTATGTCAGTAGGTAAAACATCCGGTGTAAACTGCACCCTGTTCTGTTTTATTCCCATGGCTTTTGCAAATGCAAGGGCCATGCTTGTCTTTCCTACTCCCGGAATATCTTCGATAAGAATATGTCCTTTTGCAAGAATTGCTGCCATTACCTTTCTGATGCACTCATCTTTTCCCAATATAACTTTTTTAACTTCATCTATCACATAAAGTGCGTAAATATATGATTCCAAATCTTCTACTCCTTTTCCTTTCTGCCCTTTCTTATAATCATTATAAATATTATCGCCTCAGCCCCCAGAATAACTACAGATGCTATTAAAAGCCATGGCCACACATCCACAACTCTTTTGGTAAATGAACCTGATTGCAACTGTGTCTTACCCTCATCATTCTGATGTGCCTCACTGTATTCCACTCTCGTTCCGCGTACCAGCAGCCTGTGGGAATTAATTGCATATGGGGTACAGGTCACCAGAGTACAATAATCCTTTCCCTCAACAATTCCCAAATCCGTTCCCTCCGTCGGTTCCACAACTTTTATTTTATCCACCTGATAAGCCAATACCTCATCGAGCACATGCAGGTAAAATTCATCCCCCGGTTCCACCTTATCAAGGTCAGTGAATAACACGGCACTTGGAAGACCCCTGTGACCTGTCAGAACACAATGCGTGCCTGAACCTCCCAAAGGATAAGAGGAATTTTGCATATGCCCCGCACCTTTCTTTAAGACCTCGGGACTGGTTCCGCTGTATATAGGCAGATTAACATCAATCTTAGGGATTACTATATATCCTATGACCTTGTCCACTCCGCTTATGTCTTTATAACTTTGTTTCTCCTCATCCCCTGTAAGAACCGCATTTTCGAGTTGTTGATTGTATTCCTTTGCAGCCTGTTTGATTACATCAATATCATCTTTATCCATGTCCGCAATCTGCTTATCAAAATCTGTTATCGCTTCAGATGCATTGTGTCTGTTAATCATATTGCTCACAAAAGGGTACATGAAAATCCCCAGGCCTGTCAGAAAAATAATGAGGCAGAAAATGAAGAGCGGAATATTA
Organism: uncultured Lachnospiraceae bacterium; assembly: GCA_902766825.1. Taxonomy (GTDB): domain Bacteria; phylum Bacillota; class Clostridia; order Lachnospirales; family Lachnospiraceae; genus CACXFB01. Next base: position 31,600 of record CACXFB010000028.1, on the reverse strand, counting down.
TTCTTATTGATTTTTATTTTAACCTTTGATTTGTTTTTTTTGTTTTTCATAGATTTATTATAATTTTTTGATTGCATTATTTTATTTTATATTCATTGTTTTTATATGCTTTTATACATTGTATTCCTTAAAATTATACCCTATATTTCATACAATTAAAACCTTTCGCAAAATGGACAAGAAGATTACATATGCAGACCATAGATAACTACGGTCTGCATATGTAATCTTTTTTCTCAAGGCTCATACACCAGCCTTACTTTACAACCTGCTAGTTGGCTTTTTTCTTTCTTCCCTTAAAGTAGATACCTACACCGCCTGCCATAAGGACAAGACCGATAATTGTGAAAATCAAGGTTCCCCTTCCACCTGTCTTAGGAAGTGTAAATCCTTTCTTGTTGACAACTCCTACAGATGCCTGCGTGTATCCCGAACCGCCTTCATAGCTTGTTGCTGTCGCTGCCTGGGTTGTAGTTATACTGGTAAGTGTCTCCTTAAGCGTTCCGTCACTGTTATATCTGTTAACTGTAATTGTCTGAAGAAATGCAGTCTTAGAATATGTAATATTTACATCTGCAGCCACCGGCTCTTTAAGCAGGTTATATCCGTCTGCCGTCTCAGTCTCTACAAAGTAATATGTATTCGTTCCATTAGCTAATCCTAAGCCTGTTCCTGTAATGCTTATCTTTCCATCATTACCCGTCTCATAAGGTGTGCTGTTTAACTTTATAAGATTAGTAACGCCACCAATGGTAGTACCTGATTCATCAGAGTATGCCTTTCTGTAAAGATCAAACTTGGCGTGTAATGATGAAGTATCACCACCTTCAAAGCTTTTTACCAGTCCCAGCCCAAAAGTATATACTGCTGCCTGATCGGTAACAATTGTTCTGTCCTCGTAAGGTTGATCTGAACCATCCTTCGGATTCTGAACCGGCATCTGCGGATCTGATATAGGATAAATATGATTGGTGAATTCAACTTTACCTGTATTAATATTACCTTCTCCTGCAATTACTGCTGTACTCTTTAATGTTGTGGTGTAATTAACAACAACTTCCTTAACAATGTTAGTCTTTAATGCATTATTTATAGATGATAAATCAATTGTCCAGCCTGTAGCGCCGGTACTAAATGCCGTTGCTTTATTAAAGCCAAGAGTTGCCGCAGCTACAGTTGTTCCTGCTGCCCTGTCGGAATAGAATATTATATCCACATCACTTGCAGCCACCTGATTAAACTGAGCAGAATCAAATTCATCAACCATCTTGTACGTCTTAAGTTTATCAATGTTAGATGGAATCGTTACTGCAACCTGGAAAGTAATTTTATCATCCTTACCTGTTCCAATGTTATAATCTGCAACATCAGCCCAGTCACCGGCATTATTAATATTACCGCCCTTTTTAAGTACCTTTTTTTCTACTGTCGGAACTTCGTTCTTAATTGTGAAGACTTCTGACGAAAAGTTTGCGCTGGAACTTGTTACATTTCCCGATGCATCTATAGTAAACGGATATGATAAACTGCTGTCAGTAATAGACTCTGCAGGTGCTGATACTTCCACAACTCTATATGAGCCTGTTGGCAGATAAGCCACGGTAACTCCGGCAGATGCATCTGTAATAGTTAAAAGACCTGCTGTTCCTATCGGAGCAGCATTTTTATCAGCAGTTACTATATTCCAAACTCCCGAACCGGGAGATGTTTCTTTTTGAATATAAAATGATGCACCGTCAATTGCAGTTCCTGCACCTGTTGTTCCTGCAGTAATAATATTCTTTTTTATTGTAATTTCGCCATCATTAGTTGCTGTTTTTGGATATGCATGCACTTCATACAACCAATCCTCACCACTTCCGGTAGTTGTCGGCAGTGATACAAGGAAAGGATCTGCCGTCTGAGTGTGAATTGTGGTTGTCTCCACAACCAGATACAATCCCTGTCCGCTAAGCTCTGAATTGCTAAATGTGACACTGCCTGATGAAGTAAATTTTTCTGCTGTGACATTAGCCGTATTGGCATCTAATGCTTTTGCTGCACTTCTTCCATCCAAAACCGTCTTAACAGCAGCCATATCATAAAGAGTCTTTCCTGATGTTGACGCATCAATGGTGGTGCTTCCAAAAGCTGTCTGTAAATCTGATAAAACATTATACTTAATACTTACACTGTTATCCTGCGATATATCTGCTATCTTATACACGGTATAGCCGATTCCGTCAAGAGGTGTACTTCCCGTCGGTATATTGGCTGCATCAGACGTTTCTCCTGTGCCTGCCTGTAATGTTTCATTTCCATTGTACTCGTATCTGTGAATAGTGAGGGATACATTCGTACTGGTATTAATAACATCATCTGCTTTTGCCGGAACCGTAAACATTGAAATAATCAATGCCATCTGTAACATTCCTGACAAAAGCTTCTTTATTCTTTTTTCTTTCATTGTCATCTCTCCTTTACATTCGTAATCTTTTTTTAATTCTAATTTTCTTTGTTTTCCTTCTTATAATCATACTTGTCTATGTTTTTATCTCCTCATCTTTCATACATCATATACACCTCCTCCTTCTAACAACATATAGTATAACTGCCATCAGAATCATCATTAATCCCGCAAGCCTGTATATGCCCACGCCGACTCCACCGGTATCCGGGAATCGGAATTTTGCCTGATTCTTAACAGTCAGACTAATTGTCTCATCTGTTATTGCCACTGTCTCACCATCAACAGTACAATTTCCGCCTTCACTCCTGTCAATCACAATGGTTATAGGACTCTTTAGCAGTGAGTACCCTTCCTTTGCCACCGTCTCTGTAAGTATATAGGTTCCATCCTCCAGATTATCAAATTCTATTATTCCCAGGGATGCTCCGGTAGTAGGAGTTGTCTTTGTAACTGTACCAAATGATGAATCTCCCTGCCTTTCCAGTGTAAAACTGACACCTCCAAGCTTTGTTGTAGGATCCGTGGCATCAACCTTGGTTACAGATATTTTTGCCGGTACATAGGTGTTGGTAATCACAGATTTTTTATTGCCCATATCATGGCTGTATGTAACATCATATTTGCCGTTAACTCCAGGACTTCCGTAGTTAAGCTTTATGCTTTCACCTGTACCGATTACCGAATCTCCTGACATCTCCATTACCCTGTATATATAACTCTTATTATTTGTAGATATCGTATCAAGAAGAGTAAAGGTATGGGTCCACGTTGAACCTGTCAGTGTAAATGCAGTTCCAACATCAGCATATTCTGAATCATCCTGACCGGATTCTTTTCTTTGGAGCAAAACCTTTACACTGCCCGGAACATGGGTGGTATCATCCGCTCCGGATGGAAGTTTCCATTTCTTTTCCACCGTATAACTAGTCTTTGGTATATTGTAATAGTTAGTCAGAGTCGCCGCTTCTCCAACAGATACAATTCCATCTACGACAACCCCTGTATCATAATTGGTGTCTGATGGGTTATCTTCCACTATCAGATATCCTGCTCCTTTTGGCAGATTCTTAATAGTAACCGTATCCCCCGACTTAAACTGTATAGTACCTGTATTTCCAAGCGTCTGTTGTGCTCCTGAATTAATCGAATATTTTATTCCGGCATATACCTTGTAATTACCGTTGCCTGCCCTCGCATTTGCTTTACCGGAATCGTCAAGGGCACTGTACAGAGGTGCGTTATATAACTCGTAACCTGCATCCTCCTCATCATCCACAAGATTAACACCCAGATTCAACAACAGCTTTGCACTGAATGTACTGGTATTATCAATGTAATTCTTACTTGTGTCTGACTTAAACTTTGTCTCCTTATTAAATTGCAGGTCAGTTGTACTCAAAGTGTTAACGTATCTAAGTTCTATATTTGGATCCGCACTTGGATTTGTCCTGTCAACCAAAGTAAATTCTGAGGTTTCACTGCTATCCTCTTCAATCAGTGTTTCATCAACGGTCGTTCCCACATCATCCTCTGTGTTCAAGTCATGCAGGCTCCAGGATGGTGAGTATTCCAATAATGCATTCTTAGGATTACTGCTGCCAAGGTTCTCCACCACTTTTAACTTGGTATTAATCGTAAGTGAGTTTCCAAAGTCTGCCGCCTCACTATCTTTAAGATTAAGCTTTGAACCTGTGCTTACTGTCTGGTCACCCACTCTTACCCCATCACTCTTTATCCTTGTATATTTCTCATCATCAGAAATATTAATAAGATTTTCTCCACTATACTTTTTTACTGTGTACTCAAAACTCTCCTTTTCCTTAAGTACATCTGCTATACTATCTGCCACGCTTCCCGTATCAATGGTCTTGTCCATCTTAAATCCGGTAGACACCGGCTGAAGAGTATAATTTACAGTAAAGTTAGACTCTCCAAGACCACGTTCCATATAAAACACAGTCATATGATATACTTTACCCGGGTCAAGTCTGTTACCACCATTAATCCGGGTAACTTTTTTATTACCGTCTTCTTCAATATATGTTTGATCCACATATGATTTATAGGAATTATCTACCGTAGCAGTCATACTCTGAAAATCAATCGAACCGCCGGCCTGCTTATGTGCACCTCCAAGATCCAGCACGAGTTCAGCACCTGCTGCTTTTTCTCCAAAGTACACGAACATATCGTCATCACCGGAATACTCAAATTTAACCGGAAGTCCACCTGCAGTTCCATCTACAGTTCCATTGGTAGGTACAGAGAAATCTATATCCAGCCTTACCCCAAAGCCATAATCAGTATTATCATTACCACCTCTGTTACCCTTAGTGAGTGCAGAATTATTAAATGGAAAAATCCCATAATCATTGCTTCCCCCAAACTTTGATGCTGAATCTATAACTCCATAATCTGTTCCTGCACCATATCCCACACTCTGTGGTGTAAATCCATCCCAGTTAAAGAATACATTGTCCGTCGCACCTGTAGAATCAAAAGAATACTCTGCATAGTCAATTGTATCTCCTCCGGATGTTGTCTGTTTTATTGTCTTTCTAAATGGAAAATAACTTTCAATTATCTTTGCATAAACTTTATTATCAGCAACAGATGCATTTTTAAGTCCCGCCTTATCAAAATAAGGCATCTTTACATTGGTTCCGGAATATACTATATCTCCATCACTATCAAGTGCAGCGCCTGCCAGTCCCTGAATTGACTGGTGGTAATCCGCTAGTCCATTAGAGTTATTTACATCATAGTAAGCCTGACTCGTATCAGTAGACACTGCATCATTGTAATTATATAGTCCTGAAATCTCGCCGCCGTAATTAAATTTGCCACTGTCATTATAAAAATTTCCAAAATACATTGGAAGTTTGACCGTACCTGACGATGCAACAGAACTAATATGTTCGTTAAAATCCGTAAACGGAAACCAGGTTGAATTATTAACCTTTATATTACTGTAGTTATTCAGCCATCCCATCTGATGCTCATAGTCTGAAACATAATCAAAATATGTGGCCTTTACAGCTATAACATCACCATTACCAATTTTTGTCCTGAAATCGTCGCTAAGTTCAACTTCAATTGGGTCACCCGACGGGTCATCAGTATGAACCTCCAGCCAGTTTCCTGAAGCCATCCATCCACTATCAGGCCATGAACCATTTGACTTCCAGCTTCCCGCTTCCGAGCCATCTCCCCAACCGTCAATTTTAAATACATTACAATTATCCGGTACAGATGATATTGTAAAATCATTATTATCCCGTCCAATCCTATTCCAGCGGGATGTACCATCAGGACCATATCTATGCCATTGAAAATAATTTGCATCCTTCATCGCCTGGGTAACCTGTACTCTTACATAATCCTCAGAAACAGATTCAGCCAGCACCTTCTGTTCTGAACCATTCCAGTATCTAAAATAAATCTTAGCACTATCACTCTGCCAGTTTCTTTCATTATCACCACTAATGAATGCCGTATAAAGATATATGTAATCTCCGACAGCCAGATTATGAGCCGCTGCCTGTACTTTGGTTATACTTTCTTTGTTTCTTATAAAATCTGTGATTCCTGCCATGGATATCAACAGACTGGCAACCAGAATCATGGCTATAAAACGGTCTCTATAACATCTCGTCGAACTTTTTATCCTGATTTTTTTGTTATTCATTATTGTCTCACCTGCCTTGTATCTTCCCCTGATATATTTGAACAACTAACACATTTTTTTGTTTATGCATTTTATACGCACCACGATTGTTGAATATGCATAATTTTCACAAATATTATCGTCACAATCTCTTGATGGATTTATTTCATTATACAACTTTTTAATTCATTTTGCCATAGGTTTGTGCACAGTTAACACTATAGTAACAAATTAATTCTACCATCATTTTATTGTAAAATATATTTATTGCATTTATAATGAAAAATACTATTATGCTCTCAAGGAGAACAAACTTATGCTTAGATTAATCGGTGTTACTCTTGCTTTTATCCTGATTGCCCTGCTGGTAATTATTTATCCGGTTGCCGGAGTGCTCAGGTTTGGGTTCCTGAAAAAAATTTATCAGAACAAGTGCCGTCCCTACATTGCGGTAGCGGCATTAATACCTATAGCAGTTATCATTATATTTTGTATTGTAAGTATGGTTAATACCATGGTGGTTCTGGTTCATATCGCCTTCTTTCTCGGACTTTGTGACCTTGTTGGTCTGATAATCGGCAGACTTGCAAAGAAGAAGCCCGCAACATACATATATACCCTTATTGCTCTTTTGCTGACAGCAGTTTATCTTGGCAAAGGCTGGTACAATGTACATCATGTCCGGGAGACGGATTATACAATAAAAACCCAGAAGAATCTGGGAGACAAACCTCTTCGTATTGTTCAGATATCAGATTCGCATGTGGGAGCAACCTTCCATGCAGATGGTTTTGCAAAGCATCTTGAAACAATACAGAAAACCAACCCTGACATAATCCTTTTTACCGGCGATTTCGTGGATGATGACACCACAAAAGAGGATATGATAAAATCCTGCGAGGCATTGGGAAAAATGGACTCCACCTACGGTATCTACATGATTTACGGCAACCACGACAAAGGCTATTTTAATTATCGTAATTTCACTGTAGCAGAACTTGAGGAGCAGCTGGCAAAGAATAATATTATCCTTCTTCAGGATGAAACAGTTCTGATTGATGACCGTTTCTATATTGTAGGAAGACAGGATAGAACTCAAACTGATAGAATTGAAGCTTCCAGACTGATGGAGGGACTTGACACTTCAAAATACATCATAATGCTGGATCACCAGCCAAATGATTATGACAACGAATCTGCGACCGATACCGACCTCGTCCTATCAGGTCATACCCACGGCGGTCAACTCATACCTATAGGCCCTATCGGGGAACTTATCGGTTCAAATGATGCAACCTATGGATTAGAAGAACGAAATAACACAACTTTCATAGTCAATTCCGGTATTTCAGACTGGGCAATCAAGTTCAAGACCGGCACATTTTCCGAGTATGGTGTTATCGATATAATACCTGAATAGTTTTATTTAATAATTTGAAAAAATAAATCCCCTGTGAAGTCTGACATTAATGTCCTTTGAGTTTCACAGGGGATTATCAATTATGAGGATATCAAAAATGTTTCATCATCCTTCAATCATAATTGTGTTATTTTCCTTAATCTCTTTTTTCTCCTTCTTAGGAAGTGTAAGTGTAAGGACACCATCCTCAAACTTAGCCTTTACATCTTCAACTGTAATCTCCTTACCAACATAGAAGCTTCTGCTCATTGAACCGGTATAACGCTCCTGTCTGATCATCTTACCTTTCTTGTCCTTTTCATCCTTATTAAGACCTTTTGCCACATTTACGTTAAGGCATCCGTTCTCAAGTGAAAGATTAATGTCCTCTTTCTTAAATCCCGGCAGGTCAATATCTATATCGTAGCTGTCGTCATGCTCGCGGACATCAGTCTTCATAACATGCGCTGCATGCTTTCCGTAAAGCTTTCTGTCAATGTTGTCAAAAGCATTGAATGATGGGAATTCAAAATCCATCAGGTCATCAAATAAATTGTCGTTAAAGATACTTGGATATAACATAGGTCATTCCTCCTTTTTCTGCTTAAAAACTTAACTCTATGTTTTTCCTTTGTTCTATATCAGTTATAGCACCGATTATTAGCACTGTCAAGAGGTGAGTGCTAATTCTTTTGTGTCTTTTCTGTGAACTTATCTTATCCGACGAGCCATTTATGTTTTTCCACACTGTAAATTGGTACAAACGGTATCATAATCGGCGTACTCTTAACGTATTTCTGATATTCTTCATCATTACCGTAATTGCGATTCTGGCGCTCCTCCAGTCTTCTTGCTCCACTGAACATTACATAAATAATACCAAGATATCCTGCAAATACTGCAATCCATGCCGGGATGCTGTCACAGACATTTAAACCTGATATAAATACACCCGTCCAGAAAAGCATTTCCCCAAAATAATTAGGGCATCTTACAATCTTAAATAATCCTGTATCAACAAATCATCACAATTACTCCGATTGCTGCAACAGAAAAGCCTCTTTTCTTTAAAAAACTTTATCTTTCATGTTCTTTTTGAAAATGCTCATATGCTTTAGGATGCTTTTTCATAAAACGACTCTCATGTTCTTTCAGTTTGACATCTATCTTTTTAGATGAACCTTCTAAGCGTTCCTCAAGTATCTTTTCAAGCTGACCGTAACGGGTCCAAATACTTTCTTCTATAGTCTCTTCGTTCTCTTTTGTCAACCTTCCCTGTTGCGCCAAAAGAGCAAGTTCCATCTCAAGTTCTCCTAAGAAAAGTGCCTCGTCGGCGTCATTCCAATACCCTCCTGCCAACTGTTTTTCCTTATCAAATACAGCCGTTACATCCACTTGTCCTTCCCTTGCAATCTCAAGTGCTATTGTGTGTACAAGTTCCTGCATCTTCTCATCCGCATGTTTTCCGTACGCCCAGGAAAACTCCGCAAATCTTTTTGCAAACGGCCTCTTCGTTGAGATATATTCTTGATCCTTTTCATAAGGTCTGTCAATACCGCACGCCCTTAGCGCAAGCGATATTCTCGACCTTACTACTCCGTCTTTAATAAGTTCTCCGGCACCAAAATCATGCAGCTGATCATTTACATGACTCACATGACCTGCAATATAAAATTTTCTGCCGCTATCTTTGAACTTATGATATATATATACGAGTCTTTCGGCCGCAGTGACATCTACACTACCTATTCCTGTCGCATCAATTATTATAACCTTTGTATCTTCTTTTATACCGTAGAAAAGTTCATCGCAGAATTGTTCAATGTTGGCAAAAAACAGTGTTCCGGTGAATCTGTATATAACAACATCCTTAATCGGAACAGATTCTCCCATTGTCCCTTTCAGATCATGATATCCATCATCATTATCAACCACACCGAGGAATGCTGTCTTTGGTTTTGACTGTCTTATTATGAATGTGAACTGCGTCATAATAACTCCGACGACAACCGCATATACCGTTCCAAGTACAAGAACTGCGGCTAGTACCGCATAAAATATCATGTACTCTTCTTTGTCCACTTTTTTAAGTTTTATCGCAAGATCAAATTCAAATGTTCCTATAAGCGCCGCAATAACTATTCCCGTTAACACCGGCACCGGAAGATACTCAATAAATCCGGTTCCAAATAACAGAATTAAAAGCATTGTTACACCTGCAGTCAAAGACATAACCTGACTTTGTACCTTGTACTGTCCTGCTATCCCCGTTCTTGATACACTTCCGTTAACAGGACATACTCCAAATGCCGCCGCCATGAGATTCCCCATTCCGTAAGCAAGTATTTCTCTTCTTCCTTCAATTCTGTCATCATTTTTAAGTGCATTATTTGAAGTGGCAAGCAGCGTCTCCGTACAAATAACCATTGCTATTGTCATACTCGGAAGAATAATATCTGTGGCATGTTTATGTAGCAAAGTAAAATCAGGCAAAACCGGTCTTGGAAGTCCGCCCGCCACCTTAGGCAAAGTTGCAACACCGTATTTGTCAATATGAAAAAAATATGTAAGCGCCGCACCAACAACCATTACAACAATCTGAATAGGAAGCTTCGGACACATTTTTTTTGAAACCAATATTATAATAACAGTCATTAGACCAAGGCCAAATGAGAACATATGAAATTTTTTATCAGCCTCAGATACAATGTGACGTATCAGTTCTATTGCCTCACCGGTTCCTGAAACTCCCCCGAACAATTTCGGTATCTGCATAAGAATTATGGTAATTCCGATTCCGGTAATAAATCCTCCCATTACAGGATGAGATATAAACTTTATAAGCCTGTCAGCTTTAAATATATAAAACAAAAACAGCCACAAAGTCACAAAAGCAGTTACAAGCACAACTATTTCCCTGGCTTCATGTGTTCCCGGTATTATCGCCATATTCGCCAGCATTCCGCCCACAAGAGCTGCAGGCGCCGCATCAACACCGAATACAAACCGGGGTGACGATGTTATCACTGCATATATCATTATAGGAAATAAGCTTCCATACAAGCCATACACTACAGGAAGTCCCGCAACCTGCGAATACCCCATCGATATCGGTATTGATACAAGTGCAATAATGATTCCTATCATTATGTCTTTAAATATAATTCCTGCCTTGTCTTTTCCCACAGGCACAACATTTTTAAATCCACTGTTCATTCACTGTTCCTTTTCCACTTCTCACTAAAATCAGCAGAACACCTGCGACCTATCACATTTGCTCTGCTGATTATATATTTTATAATATTATCTGCACTAAATCCAGACGTTTATTTTGCTGTAACAGCATTTTTAACCGCCGACCATGCTGAGTAGAATACCTTGGTTCCGACTTTCTTGAAAGTACGAATTCTTACAAAGTACTTAGTATTGCCTTTAAGCCCTGTTATCTTCTTTGTAACAGTATTTACACCTGAAACCTTGACACTCTTTGTATTTGAAGCAAACTTCGCATTAGTCGAATACTGAAGCTCATAACCGTTAATTGTTGTTGTTGCCATCTTTGCAGCCTGCTTGCTCCATTTAACAGTCAATGCCTTAGATGCCTTTACAAGACCGGCAAGTGTTGTTCCTTTAGGATTAATATTAAATGATACCGCCTTGCTTCCTGTATAATTACCTTTCAGTTTAACAATAACACTATACGCTCCGACATTCTTTCTTCCTGCACCATAAGTCACTGTGTAATCCGTTCCTTTCTTAAGAACTTTACTTCCTGCTTTAACCGTTACAGCAGGAGTAATTACTTTTCCGGAATAATTGTACGAAGTTGCACTGAGTGTTACAGCCGGTGTAATCTTCTTAGCTGTTATCTTAAAAGTAACACTCTTTGAACCTTTATACTTACCCTTACCGGTAATAGTAACCGTTGCAGTTCCGGCATTAATGTTATTCTTGTATGCTACAGTATAATCTGTTCCCTTGGTAAGTTTCGTGCTTCCAACCTTAACAGTTACTGCAGGTGTTATTGCTTTACCTGTGTAAACCTGATTTGCAATAGCTGCCACAGTTGCAACACCACTCTTTGATATGTCTGTTACAGTTGCACTTGCCGGATTATGTATATATGACGTTCCATTATAATAGTAATGATAATATTCCGTATCAACTTCCATTGAATAATCTTCAAGATCATCTATGGAAGTTAAATTACTTGGAGTCAATATGTAATATGTATTATCACCAACCTGTATTTTTTTATTTTCTGCAAAATCAAAAATCTTTTGCTCGCTATTACTCTCTATTGCATACTTCTTCCCCTTACTGTCTTTCATTAATTCAAGCCATGTTTTAATTGCAAACTTTTCATAAAAATTTTTTTCAACCTCATTATACTTATACGTGTATCCTGCTTTTTCAAACTCATCCTGTGTTAAATCTATATCCTTAAATGTTTCATCTTCCTCATATCTGTTTCTTTCGTTGCTGTATACAAGGCGTTTGATGGTGTATACCTCTGAACCGTCTTTTAACGGATAGTCATTAAGACCATATATACCGTTAGGATCATTTGACATATTCACTGCCCAGTTTGTATATGTTTTACCGTCTTCATCACTATCAAAGTTAAATTTTACAGGTTCGCCGTCTGCACCATATTTAAATGTCATACCCCTTGCCACTAAATCTTTATATTTTATTCTCTCCTCTTTACTTATTTCTACATATGTATCTGTTAAATTATTATATTCAAATTTTCTTAAAGTATAATTATACTTATCATCAGTACAATCCTCATAAATATACTGTGTTGTATAATACAATCCGTTACTGTCATTAGGATTATTGATCATATATGCAGCATGATAAGAACCTTCAGGAAGAACCTCATTAACCCTGTATGACTCTATTATTTGAGGCTCATCGTCTTTAACCATTACAACTGAAAAATCAGACTTTTCAAACTCATCAAAAGACATCTCACAAGATGCATCGTAATCCTTAATATAACAACCCAATTGTTTTATATAAATATACTTGCTGATTTCATAACTTGTAGACACCCATTCACCATCCACAATATCTCCATATTCTGTACGTGAATAAATACCATCAGGGTCTGATGCTTTCTTTAATTGAATTCCGTAATTTATAGGGCTTTTCCCCGCATATACACCGGAAATGCTATGTATATACGCTTTCTGTTGTTCTCCTGCTATGCCGGTAACACTCTTACCGTCAGCATACATTACACCTGACTTATTACTTATTGTGCTGTAAGAAAAATCAACCGCTTTTTCTTTTCCATATGCCTTTACGGTAACATCTTTTGAAATTTTAAACTTCGAATTTGTTCCCTCACATTCAAAATCTATACCTATATTATTTTGCTTATTGGCATTAACAGTTAAAGTTCCGTTACCTGTGATCTCAAGGCTTCCGCCATATCCATCCCCCCATACCAAAATAGTGGCAATTTCACAGTTGCCAACAACTTTAATCTTAAAATCATCCCCCATCATATTGGCTGAAATACCATATTTAGTATTCTTAAAATTTGTCAAAGTAAGTGTATTTGTTTTCAAATCGTACTCGGCACCTTTAATCACACCTTTGTGTACGGTATTATCAGAAAATAAACTAATTCTCTCTTGTTGCCCACCCTCCTGTGATACAGTGTCATCAAAGATAGTCAAAAAAGCAACCTAAAACTCTTCATCCACCCCTGTAATCGGCTTATCACACGGACCATTGTTAGCTGCTGCCGCAAAGGTCACATTCGTTGTAATAACAAGTGCCAGTGCAAGCAAAATCGACATCAATTTCTTCATAACGTTATACCTCCTGTAATTTATTGCGTTTTTGAAGCCGTCATAAGTTTTGCATCCTTGCATTTACCTCAGGCCCATACTGCAACGCGTATATGTAAAAACTGCTAGTCATATTATACAATGATTCAGCGTTAAAGTCATTATTTTTTAGCATTTTAACAATATTTTATGCAAAAAAACAGCCCGCATTCACGGACTGTTTAACTGTTTTCGTATTATTACTGAGCTGTCTTAACGAGATTCTCCATTGCATCGGATACATTTCCAAGAATCTCAACATTTCTCTCCTCTGCTTCCTTGGTCTCCATTGCATGAGCACTAACTTCTTGTGATATAGCCGAGATTGTCTGTATCGAATCAACAATAACACTGTTGGCATCTTTAAGTTCATCAATCGAATTAACAAGTGCCTCGACATTGTGCTTGATGGAATGAGTATCATTACTGATATTTGAAAGTCCTTTTGCAGTGTTACCTGTCGCAACTTTCTCATCGTTAATACCCTCAATCATGGTATAAATTACATCAACAACTTCTTTTATTGCACTTCCCACATTCTGAATAAGCTGTGTTATCTGTACCGTTGCTTCACTTGTCTGGTTTGCCATCTGTGAAATCTCATTAGCAACAACAGCAAATCCTTTACCGACTTCACCTGCACGTGCAGCTTCTATGTTGGCATTAAGAGCTAACAGGCTTGTCTGATCTGCAATGCTGTTAATAAGCTCGATAATCATATTCATCTCATCAATGTAAGAATTTAATTTTTCAAGACGGCTTGCTGCCATACTTCCGTTTTCCACCGATACATCAACACTTTCAATAAGTGTCTTAATCTGCACATCTGCCTCATCAATAATCTGAAGAGTATGTGAAATATTACCTGCAATATTTTCAGCTGCTCCGTCAACGTCATCTACTTTATTCTGTATTGCCTCTGTCTGGATTATCTGGCTCTGAACTGCCTGTGCGGTATCTGCCGCTCCAAGACTTACTTCCTCCATTGTTGTGTTGGTATTATGTGCAGCTTCCTTTAACAACTCAAGCTCGGCATATATGTTATTGATTCCTTCTCTAAGAGACGCCGACATCTTAGATACAACATCAAGAGAATTTTCTGCCTCTTTCTTTGACTCTAAAACTTCCTTCATTCGCTTTTTCATATTGCGCTCAAGTGTGATTGTTGCAAGAACTGAGAAAAGCATTGATAAAAGTATTGTCGAAAGCTACAACATAGCATTACCCAAATTGGTATAGCCCCATATTCCCTTGCTGCTTCCTACGATAATCACAATTATTGTCTCAAGAACCGCACCACTTACAATTTTGAGTATATAAGGAACATCATTAAAGATTGACACTATAACCATCAACGGAAATACAAGTGTAAATGATAATGGCGATTTACATGTAAATAAAACAAATGTATAAAAAACAGCAAATCCCATCGCCAGAAAATGCTTAACCATTGTAGTCTCATGATTAATTCTAAAAAAAACTACCTCTCCGATTACCGGTGCAAATGCAAGCAAAGCAAATATGCACATATAACCAGCCCCATAATCTCCCCTTATTGCAAAATAAATATAGCACGCAAATGCAAAAACAGATTCAAGTGCATGTGCCGGTATTGCTGTTCTGTTAATCCTTTCAAACTCCGATATATTATCAGACTTATTCATAAGTAACATCATCTCCTTAATACAGTAAATGCACATTAAAATTATACAATTTTAATGTGCATTTTTCAAGATTATTGTGCATTTTCTCTCATTATAAAGTCAACTTCATGTTTCTGCAAATAGCTCTTTGCCTTTTGTTCATCCCTTATATACACCCCTTTATAATTGTCTGCAAATAATTCTTTTAACTCTTTCATCTTTTCCGTAGAATTACTGATTACAAGTACTGTTCTCTTTTCTGTCGTACTGCCTGCCTTCTCTTCCTTTAGCTCTTCTTCTTTTGACTTTTGTTCTTTCTCACGTTCTTTTTCTATCTCTTCCTTAGTCATTATAAGACTTTCATCAAGATATTTTATCAACACCCTTTCAAGTTCTTCATACATAACCGGCTTTGACAGATAATCAGTAAATCCTTCTCTGATATAATTATCTCTTGCCCCCACAACAGCATCTGCAGTCAGAGCTATTATCGGGATACCATCGGCAAGTTTATCTTCCTTAAGTTTTGTCAGTGTCTCGGTTCCGGACATTCCCGGCATCATCTGGTCAAGGAGAACCAAATCATATTTTTCGCGTTTTATCCACTCAATACAGTTTTCTCCAGACATCGACTTTTTGATATTAATCTTCGTATCTCTTAAAAGCTCTGCTATAACTTCGAGATTCATTTCATTATCATCCACAACAAGAATATTGGCTTTTGGTGCCATAAGTGTAGGAATATATGCCGCATGTTCCTCATTTGCCTTTGCAAGATTTTCTTTAAAGTCACCTATCGGTGTTTCGTCCACAACAAGCTGCGACACTTCTACCGAGAATACGGAACCTACTCCGTATTCACTCTCCACATTAATTTTTCCTCCCATCATATCAAGAAGATTTTTTGTAATACTAAGTCCAAGTCCCGTCCCCTCAATACTCCTGTTTTTTGTTTCTTCAAGACGCTGGAAGGAACTGAAAAGTTTACTTATATCCTTCTCTTTAATTCCGATACCCGTATCAGTTACCACAAAATGCATTCTGCTTCTTTCTTTATCAAAACTCAGATTAACTTTAACACTGCCTCTTTTTGTATACTTAATTGCATTGTTAATTATATTAAGCATAATCTGGCGTATTCTTAGTTCATCACCATATAAAATTGATGGCATCATACTATCCACATCAATCTCTAACTCAAGTCCCTTGTCCTGAGCCTTTTTTATTGTCATGTTGGCAACGTCGTTAAGAATGGACGACACTTCATATTTTACCGGTACAATTTCCATTTTACCTGACTCAATTTTACTTACATCCAATATATCATTGATAATTGCAAGCAGTGTATTACCGGCACTTTTTATATCCATAGCATACTTTGTTATCCGGGTATTATCGGATTCTCGCAAAATCATCTCATCCACTCCTATTATCGCATTCATAGGTGTTCTGATTTCATGAGACATATTTGCAAGAAAGTTACTTTTTGCACGGTTTGAATTCTCGGCAACCAAAGCTTCCTCTTTGAGCTTCTCATTTTCGGTAGCTTTTATGCCGTAAAAAATCTCTTTTACATTACGATTGGACATTCCGATATAAAGAAGGAATCCAAGCGTTGAAAATGTCACGACATTAATAACATCTGTAACAAACGGAACGCGGCTTTTCATTTCATACGCAACACACAAATATACAATCGAAGCTATTAGCACTACCGTTCCCATTCTTATAGGTCTATCGTTGATAACAAGCGGCATAAGTGCCAGAAAAACAACTATTCCAGTAGCAGGATCGTCTATATTATCCGGCAGGAAACTTAGTACAATTCCGTAAGCAAATACCACTATAACGAGAGAATAACAATATACAAGCACACTTGCCTCGTTAATTATATGCACAACATTTGTAAACAGACATATAACAAAGCCACCTACAATCAAAATCCAGTATGCAGATACGTTTTTACTGCCAAGAAAATTATACAGCATCAAAAACAACAATCCGAGCACGGCAATACCTGCTGAAACCTTAGACACAAGATTAATGTTTCTTGCCATTATCAAAGATTCAATGCTCTCAAATTCATCCTTTTCCAGTCCGCAATACATAATCTCTTTTTTGTTAAGAAAACTAATACCCATAAGCACCTTCTCCTGCACTCATTATTCAATAGTATCATAAATTTCTTTTATAAGATCCGCCGCTTCCTCATACATAAAGTCCTCTATCATACTTGCAGCCTCATTCAGTTTTTCCCTTTGAGTAAGCCTGAAAGGATAGCCTGAAAGTTTCTTTACAAGCTTTGTTGAAAGCTCATCATCAAACTCATCTAACGCCTCAAGCAATTCATCTGCTGTCCTTTGTGCTTCATCTGCCGTAATCTCATCTGCAGCCATAACTCTTTTCATTTCCCCAATAGGAGTCAGACCTACAATAAGCTTTTTGTAATTTTCAAGAACAATACCATTATTATCTTCTATGGTATATACATCCTTACCTGCAGCAGCTTTTTCAAGCATCTCAAAAGACTTTCCAAGCGATACGGCACCTATCATAAGCGCATTACTTTTTAGTGAATGCACAATTATCTTATAGCTATCGTAATCCCCGGCATCCAGAAACTTTTCAATCTTTTCGCAGTTACCTTCATACGCTTTATAAAAACGCTGGAGGGCAGAAACATACCTGTCCTGCCCCCCTGTATATTTTTCTCCTGCATTTATATCAATTCCAAGACTAACAAGCCAGTTAAAATCGTACTCCATACTAACCTCCTCTTAGCCTAACACATCTATTATCTTAGCTACCAGTTCCGACTTCTTTATAGGTTTTACCAGATAACCCTGCGGTTTTAATTTCAATACTATTCTCGTTACGGTCTCTTTCTCAGTCATGCCCGTTAGAAATATTACCGGAATATCCTTTATTTTTTCATAACTTCTGATTTCCTTAAATACAGTCGGGCCATCCATTTCCGGCATTAAAAAATCCAACAGAACAAGATCAACTTTATGCTGTCTTAGATATTTAATTGCCGCTTCCCCCGACCTTACCAGCGTGGTTTCATAGAAATCCTTTAACAGTTCCTTAACCTGCACCAGCTGATTAGGATCGTCATCAACTACCAGAATGTGTTTTTTGTTACTTTCAATATTCTGATTGATATTTACAAACTCTTCGACTCCGTTGGGATTTCTCCTCCTCATATCCTCAAGTTCTTTTTCAATCTGTCCCATCTTCTGATACATTGCAAGAAGCGGCACCGGTCTGTCAAGAAAGAACACCTTCTGCAATGATGTATTCTGTTTAAACAATTCTCTGTCATCTTCCCTTCCAACGACAAATATACTTATCATCCCTGTCTGGGTAAAATTCTCAAGAACATCATATTGCTTTACAGACTGTGCATTCTCATTATTAAGACAAACCATAATGCAGTCCGGCAGTTCCCTGTATATTATATCCGGCAAAATTTCAATTCTGTTACAACAATCCACCGTTATATAATTACGATCCATTCGTAAATGCTCGCATAAATTTTCGATAATACGCTCGCTATTTCCTGTAACAAGTACTTTAAGTCTCATAACCGTCTCCAATCAAAACTCTTTGTAAACCCATGTCCCATATTAATATTATACACAATACGTATTTCTTTGTCTTTATTTTCTTATCCTTACATCACTCTTTTACCTTCTGGCATTTCTCATCATATCCCTCATAAGTTCTCTGTCCAAATCCTCCTGCATTCTGAGTCTTCTCTGATTTTCTGCCCATACTTTTCTTTTGTGCTGCTTTCTTTTAAGCTGGAACCATACAAGACCTACTGCTATAATGAACGGAAATGCAATCTTTAATAAAAGCATCAATATGTATCTTAACTTGTAATTAGGAAACATCTTATAGTTTTCTTCTGCAGATTTACCCGTTACCTCTACAGAAGCCGGTGCATCTGATGATTTGTGTTCATGTTGCAAAAAATCATCATCGCACTTTAAAAAATATTCATATGAAATACCATCATCACCAAGGTCATCCCATGTAACGTCCATATTGTACCAGTATCCGTCAAGGTATACTGTATTCCAGGCATGATTATCACCCACTTCAAAAGTCGCAGGTATGTCACAATACTGCATAATTCTAAGAAATGTCATTGCATATCCGTTACACACCGTCTTACCGGGATAAAGTGCCCAGTATGGACCTTGTTCAATTCCTTTATACGCAAGTGCATCAAAACCGTAATCACAATACATTATAATATAATCGTGAGCTGCTTTAATCTTCTCATAGTCTGTCATTCCTTGCATATCGGCAACCAGCTCTTCTATACGTTTATCCGCTTTTTTAAGCTGTTTTTTCGATGCATTATAGCCAAGATTTATTTTAAAGACAGTATGTCCATCCTCTTCATACCAAGACCATGAAGAGCGTCCTATATTACTTGCAGCGTAAGGATCTGTTAACGCCAGTTCCTTTCTTACATCTTCAATATCAAAATTATACAAATCAAAATCAAGTGTAAACTTTGCGCGCTTAACATGATCCTTGCAAAGATTGGCAACCTGTGTATTTAGATCCGCCTGGTCAGTTGCCGTAAGATTCAAATAATCCTTTCTAAAGAAAATACACCATATTAAAAACACCGCAACAATTACAATAAAAATTTTACTCTTTGTTATTCTCATAATAATCCCCCATTAACCTGATATCTTCTTCATCTGTTGTCTTGCAGTCATTAGAATCATCATTTTCCCTGGCATAATCTTTCCTCCTACGACCGCCATCTTAAGTTCAAGTTTTGGTACTATTACCGTCTTTTTCTTCTTCATCATTTTATAGGCATAACTTACGCAATACTTTGCACTGATTCCTTTAAGTGCAAACTCAACATTTGCCACTTCATTAAACTGGGTATCCACCGGTCCCGGACAAAGACATCCTACATATACATTGCTTCCCGAAAGCTTAAGTTCCGCCGCAATAGCTCTTGTCAGACTTGCAACGTAGGCCTTGCTTGCATAATAAGCAGCCATGTACGGTCCGGCCGGCAGCAACCCTGCCGAAGATGCCACATTAAGCAGATATCCACTGCCTTTCTTTTCAAAATACTTAACCATAAGTTTTGAAAACACAAGTACACTCTTTACATTGACATCCACCATAAAAAGCTCTTTATCAAGGCATGTATCCTTAAATGCACCGGCCTCTCCAAGACCTGCGTTATTAATAAATACTTCTATATCCAAATCTTTAACCGACTCATAACACTTATACACTTCATCCATAACCGACAAATCCGCTGTTATAATTATGCTATTTGTGCCATATCTTTCTCTCAGGGTATCTGATATTACCTTAAGTCTTTTTTCACGTCTTGCAATTAATACAAGTCCATAACCCTTTGATGCATAAAGAGCTGCAAAACTGCTTCCTATTCCCGAACTTGCACCTGTAATTACTGCATATTTCATAGCTATTATCCTCTCGTTTCACTTTCGAATTTCCCTAATGGTTTTCTTTGTTTTCTTTGTTTTCTTTGATTTTTTATTTTGATTTTCTTCTAAATTCTCTTTAAAATAATCTCTTCTCTTATTATATCTTCTCTTCCCAAATCTATCAATGAATATACCAAAAACCTGTCGTTATTCCTTATTCGTTCCGTAGTTTTTTCACACCACACGCTTGCACCCGCCTCTCAGGTGAATTTTTATACTTCTTTCTTTTTCTTGCTGTCTTGTTTTTTCACACCACACGCCTGCTCTCACCTCTCAGGTGAATTTTTATACTTCTTTCTTTTTCTGGCTGTCTTGTTTTTTCACACCACACACCTGCACCCGCCTCACAGGTGAATTTTTTGACTCCTTTCTTTTTCTTGCTGTCTTGTTTTTTCACACCACACGCTTGCACCCGCCTCTCAGGTGAATTATTTGACTTCTTTCTTTTTCTTGCCGTCTCATTTTTTCACACCACATGCCTGCTCTCACCTCTCAGGTGAATTTTTAACACTTTGCCAACAAAGAAATAATTACAGACAAAAAAGACATCTGCCCACTTCTATGGACAGATGTCTTAACTTAGTGCTGTTATTACAGACCATTGCTACTAACCTCTATTATATCAAAACTGTTCTTCTACACCTCATAGTCCATGCAGACTCTTGATGCTGTATATGGTCTTACCTTTGTATCTGCAACCTGAACATGTGCAGGGTGAACTGCATATCCTTTAAGTGATGCTTCATCTTCAAATGCCGAGTCAAGCATCACATCACAATTAGAGCTTGCAAGTGGTGTTATATT
This sequence comes from uncultured Lachnospiraceae bacterium, assembly GCA_902766825.1. GTDB lineage: Bacteria > Bacillota > Clostridia > Lachnospirales > Lachnospiraceae > CACXFB01. The sequence goes on along the minus strand of CACXFB010000028.1, from coordinate 10,291 downwards.
AACCTTAATCTCAACAAGCCCTGGGACAACACCTTTTAATCCCTCAAGTCCCTCTTTAATTCCCTTTTTAATCTGGTCTTTTTCCTCATCCTTAAATTCATCTTTAAGCGTCCAAAGTATTACGTGTTTAACCATTGTCTAGTCCTCCGTTACATCGTTATTATCACTGTAAAATATCCTGCATCTTCAGGTAACATATCTATGTCTTTATAGACTTGCTCACCGTCCATTGTACACCGGCTGACTGGATATGCACTCATTTCTTCTTCTCTTAGCTTATGCTTTATTGCTTCGATATTACCTGCGGGTTTCATTATAACATAACAGTCATCCTTTTTTAGCTTTTCTTTCAAAAAACTTTCTCCCGTAAGAATGTGGACGGATTTGTTGCCCCTGACAAAAAGCTCGTCCGCCTTAGTAAGTGCCGCAATAAATGCCGGTATTCCGCTTATCTTTTCGCAAGTAAAACCGTCTCTTTGTACCCTCTCACAAAGGTAAGCGAATGTACTGTATAAGCTGACATCTCCAAGTGTCAGAAAGACAACATTTTTATTCCTGATAAGATAGCTTTCGATTATTTTTGCATTTTCCTCATGCTTTTTACTGACATACTCTTTATCTTTGCTCATTGGCATATCAAGACCTATAACTGTCTTATCAGCTATGTCAGGAACCGCTCCTTTTGCTATGTTATATGCCACAGATTCATGAGGCTTGCTGCCTACAACAGCTATTATTTCATTATCTTTTATTATGTTATATGCACCCAAAGTCATAAGCTTTGGATCTCCCGGACCAACACCTACACCGTATAGTATTCCTTTACTCATTAAAAATCCTCTTTATTCTAATTTGTCGCCGCACAAGCTGATGTACTCGTAGCCGCTACAACTGCACAGAATGCCGCCTGCTGTGCTGCAAGAATTGCTATGGTTGCAGCAGATGCAGCTACAGTTACAGTCTTGGAATTAGAGTACATATCTGCTGTAATCATAGTAGCATGCATAAGTCTTGTCTTCTTATCAATACCGGCAAAACCGTATCCCTTCTGCGTGCTAAGGAAATCATCCGCCTGAACTATATATTCTGTTATCTTTCCGATATCATCCGACAAAAGTGATAATCCTGCAAGAGTGGATAACTCAAAATATTTGCCGTACTTTTTTCCTGCATCAGAAAGTCTATCATACAACTGCATCATGCGTTCCACCTTCTGTACGGGACTACCCTCACCCATGGCAAGAATGTGAGATACCGACTGCAACGCATTTTTATTTGAAAAATGTTCACGCAAAAGTGTATAACACTCTTCCATGTCATCAACAAGTTCATCATCGCTTTTTTGCGAAAATGCAAGAAATCCCGCCATCACACTGTCTTCAAAAGAAGTAAGGAACGGATGGTTTTCTTTCATTCTCGAATATAATCTGCTGCCCTTTTCAATTATCTCGTCCATATTACTGTCATCAGCTAACTCATTTAAAATCGACGCTAAAAGAGCAACATAACTTGAACCATGATAATATTTTTTCAGCTTTTTATATATTGCACTGACTCTTTCAAACTGTTCCTTTGGCTCACTTGTCAGACAAAGCTTTGCTGCAACCGGTGCAACAACATTACCTCGAAACTCTGAAAAAATACTTGCATTAAACTCAACTATTCTCTTGCACTGTTTTAACTTATATTCATCCGCCAACATACCCTGCTGTGAAAAAACATTGGCACTTACGGGTAACATATACATACTCTCAAACGGAAAAACCTTCCTTACTATATCTCTGTTAGCTATAAACCCCTCGCATAAAATTGTAAATTCTTCATTCATCTTTTTGTCTCCGTTACTAAAAAAATCCCCTTTATTTTAACACAGCGCCTGTCACATGAACAGGCGCCTGTAAATTTCTAATGTATTTATAATCAAAGTTTACTTAATGTTATCAATGTTTTCCGTTGTTCCTCCACCGTCATCATCAGGTGCACGGAATTCTCCCTGGTCAACAAGTCTAAGGAACGCATCAACCACTTCTTTATCAAGCTGTGTTCCTGCTGCATCCTTTATAATTGACACGACCTTCTCAAAGTTCATTCTCTTTCTATAAGAACGTGTGGAATACATTGCATCAAATGTGTCCGCAACCGCGATAATCCTTGCTACAAACGGAATCTCATCACCCTTTATTCCATCAGGATATCCTCTTCCGTCAGGTCTTTCATGATGATAACGAGCGCCTATCGCAAGTTCCGGCATGATACTTATATCCTTAAGAACATTGTGTCCAAGGGATGTGTGTGATTTGATTTTAGCAAATTCCTCATCAGAAAGCTTGCCCTGTTTATTAAGCACTTCCGCCGGTATTCCTATCTTACCTATATCATGTAAAAGTGCAATGTTGTGATATTTTTCTAGCGTCTCATCATCAAACCCAAGTTCCTTTGCAAGCTTTACAGTGTAATCTGCAACTCTGAATGAATGACCATTCGTATATGCATCTTTCATATCGATTACTTTCGCAAATGCTTCTGTAATCTCTTCAATCAAAATCCTCTGTTCTTCCTGCTTTTTCTGGATTTTTCGCACCTTTCTTTGCTCAATAAACAGAACAATTCCGATAAGTATTGCTGCCGATACAATAATAATCAGTATATTGAACCACAGGTATTCATGTATCTTTTTTTCTTTGACAATGTTAATCCTGAATTCATTACCTGTTATTCCATTAATATCTTTTAGCTGTATTACAAAGCTGTATTCACCACCGTTAAGATTGGTGTAATCTATAGGCACAAGTTCGCTTCGCTTTATTGTATTTTTTGTTTTATCAAAACCGTCAAGATAATACACTACTTCAGGATCCGTCAATGAATATGTAAACATAAAACTGTGTATTGTTATCTTATCCACTTTGGCAGTTACCTTAAACGTACCGTCATCGTCAGGATATATTCTCTGACCGTCTGCTTCGATATACGGAACAGCTACTTTTATATTATTAACATTATCAAATTCTTCATCGATGTTAACCTTAACAACACCTGCTTTACCGGCAATGTAAAGGTTACCGTCATCCGTGAGCTCACTGTAGGAATTAGCCGTCGCAATATCCAAAAGTCCGTTGCTTCTGTTGTAAAATACAGGCTCAATTTCTTTATTTTTCAAAAGCTCGCTAACTGGAAGTACATATATTCCGCTACTGCTAAGAACCCACATCTGATCTTTACCGTTCTCATATAAATCAAAATTGTTAGCATACGGAAATTCACTTACAGTTGTAATCTCGTAATCTTCATTCATGTAATCAATTGAATTACTTGTTACAATCCAGAATAAATCTCTCTTTCTATCCTTCTTAATACGCATAACAATTCCGGAGCTTAGTCCATCCTCATAATTAATGTGTGTAAGATTATCACCGCTTATAACGTATATTCCGTCTCCGTCAGTTCCAAGCAGAATATCACCATTGTCTGCTTGTGTTACTGTCAGAACTTCCGTATTATTAATTCCGAATTCCTCATCATAAACCTTGGTTATTGTATCTCCTTCTATGACAACCACTCCACCGGTACAAGCCACCACTATACTTCCATCCAATCGCTCATACACCATTCTGACTCTTTCTGAAGGGAGTCCATCCTCCTGTGTAAAACAAAGAACCTTACTTCCGTCAAATTTGATAAGTCCAAAGTCACTGAATGTTGAAATCCATATATTATCCTTACTGTCCCTTATAACAGAACGTATCTTGACATCTTTAAGATCTTCAATCAAATCCGTTATGTCCATATTTTTACCCGACGCCGATACGGCACCTGTCACAGGAACACTTTTTACGACCTCATCCTTACTAAGCACGGTAAGACCACGATCCTTACCTACGTACAGGCAATCTTTATACATGCAGGTTGAATTAACAACTTCATCAGCAAGCTTGTACTGTTCAAACAAATCAAAGAATCTGCTCGGGACAATCTTCATTACACCCTGTCTTGATGAAGTAAACCACATATTGCCCTGATAATCCATCATCATTGCCTCAATGGAATTATCAAGCGGAATATTCTCTATTTTCTTAAATGAACCATCCTTAATGATTCCTATTCCGTTATCCGCACATACCCAAATCTGGTCATCAAAAAATTGCATGTCATTGATTGACTGTAGCGGTGCCACATCAATTTCAGCCGGTCCGTCCGTAGTCATTGCAAGCCCTTTGTTATATATTTTTGACTGCTTTGTTCCAAAGTAAAAATTACCGGGTTTGTCTCTATCCGGAAGCACGGTACGTATATCTTCTATTCCAAGCTCATCAGCCGTATAATACCACGTAAGTTCTCCGTCCTTCATTTCAAAAAATGAACCATCCATAGACAATCCGTAAATAGTATTTTCTTCACCTTTTACTAACTGTCTGACATATACGTTATCAATTTTAGACTCACTGACCTGATGAAGTTTCATGTCACTGTCTACATATGCAACCCCCTGCGTTGTTCCAATGTAGATATTGCCTTCATCATCCTCGGTAATAGAACGTATTGACGCTGACTTAAGCCCTTCGTTAAGGTTAAAATGAACATAATCCTCATTAACTTTTACTGCTACTCCATTATCATTTGTTCCTATCCAAAGACGGTCTTTGCTGTCCACATACAGTCTCACAACACTGGTTATGCCCTTTGTGGAATCAATTCTTTCAAAGCTGTTGCCGTCATAACGTATTAATCCACTGTAACAGCCAATCCAGATAAATCCTTCCGAAGTCATGGCAATGGCATTGGATTCGGATGTAGGCAGACCATTAGCGTTGTTATAGAGCACACTTGCATACCCGGCATCTTCTCCAATCAGGTCAAGGGCCAATCTGCTTTTATTATCATCCGATGTGTTATCGCCTTTCACACCTACAGCATTACTTCCCAAAGCAACACATAAAAAGACAACCAGCATTGCAAATATCAACACCAAATACAGTTTTTTTCTCTCAAAGATTCTTTCATCAAACATATATTTTCACCTCACAGAAAAAATAATATACTTTAACAAAATATCCTTAAGTCATCTCTGTAACTACCTCAACCGCACGTCTTACGCAGTCATCACATTCACAAAGAACAATTCCTGTATCTTTTCCTTTTAAATCTTTGCACAGCGTGGCACCGCATTTTTCATTAAATAATCTCAAAGCAGTGGCTGCATCACGAAGTATCGGTCTGTCATCGTATTTTTTCAATCCGATAACCATCTGCGCCGCGCATAGCGCACCACATGTAGCTTCCATACATCCCATTCCGACTCCGAATCCGGCACCAATCTTTTTAAGAATCTCCTGCGGGACACCCAGTTCATCTTCATACGCACAAAGCACTGCCTGTGCACAGTTAAATCCGTTATGTTTTAATTCTACTGCTGCTTCCTTCTTGTCCATCAAAAAAACCTTCTCTCTTGTAATTTAATTTTTTAAAGTAAACACAAAAAACAAAACACCACTAATACTCTTTGGCTATCTCGTCATTAATACCATACATAGCCTTAAATTTATCAAGATCGGCATCACTGCCAATAAGCATGATCTCTTCTATTTTCCCCGTATGAATATTTTTAAATCCGGCGACCTTTTCGCCCGTACATATACTGGCTTTTATGACCGGTTTATAATCATCTCTGTCATAATATTTTACATTACTTTTTTCGCCTTTAACCGACTTTTCTTTAAATCTTCTTACTTCTTCTTTATCAAGCCTTAAGCCTTCATAAAGATAGCCGTTAAATCCCCCATATGTTTCATCAATTGTCTTATAAAATGTATTGATATAATCTTCATTTGCACCAAGCAGATATTCTAATGATTCGTCTGCTAATTCACTCGTTGTCCCCGCCTGTTTTTTCACAAATTCCGCAAGAAACCTGATATCCGCTTTAATGCACTTATTGGTCAGAAGGTAATCTTCTACTATGTCCTCTCTCTTAACACCCAATACTTCGAGAACTATCGCTGTAGCAATCCCCGCTCTGTCCTTCCCGACCGTGCAATGCCACAACACACCTTTTTCGTGCTCATCAAGCAGTACATTTATAAACTGCCTGTAACCTGTCAAAGCTTTTTCATTAAGTGCAAAATATTTATACATATCACACATATACTTTTTGGCTTCATCCGGCTTAAGCAACAATTTATCAAATATTTTCCTGTCTGCTTCTTTTTCCCTTGTTATCCCCGCCGTCAGGCTGTCCATAATAGGAATACTTATATAATTTATTCCCGGTATATCTATATCCGGATTCTCGGCACGCTCTCCCTCGCTTCGAAAATCCACAACCGTATCAACAAGTTTTGCAAGCTTATGAATGTCCTTATCAGACATTTTTGACAGATGCCCGCAACGAATAAATCGTCCGCTTTCAACTTTGCCCGCACTTCTTGTCCTTATCCCGCCAAGGTCTCTTATGTTGTGCAGCATTTCGTACTTTAAAATTCTGCCGGTATTACTCATATAATCCGCTCCTTATGCGAACAAAATAACTAAAACCATTATATCACAAAAAAACAATTATTACACTATTTGTCTGCTTTCGCCATTCAAATAATCAATCTCTATTCCCGGTTGAACGTTAAATGCATATACGCAAAAACAGATTCCCTCCCCCTTATCTTCAACCGAATATGCCTCCATAATTACACCTCTTGCAACCGCTTCATCATCTTTAAATACAGGTGTTACCCTATAGAGCACATGATTACCTGTATCTTTAACATAAGCTGCAACTTTATTTTCAAAAGGCAGCATACCTTTAATATTTAAGTATCTCGTGCCTGTTATAAGATTCTTTTCATTTGCATTTTCCCCTGCAAGTTCATATGCAATAAGGTGGCACCTGTTATAAAGATAGTTTCCCTCGATTATTCCGTTATACTTGACCGTATGCCAGCCCGAAGGTTTTACATGTCCGATTGCACCACGCTCTGTTGTAGGCATTGTAAATGATGAAATATTTGCCTTTGCAACACCGCATCGTCCAAGGTCGTCAAGTGGTGAGTACTCTTCATATTCATCGGTTGTTATGTCATCTTCGTCAAAATAAGGATAATTATTGTTAAGAACACAATATGGCTCCCCCTCATATGATAAGGATAAAACATAATCCTTGACGCTACTTTGGGCCACATACCTGATATCAGTATCTTTCTCTTTTTGTTCCGGCATAAAATAATAGATGATGAATCCGGAAAGGAAAAGCAGTAACGCCATTAGTAAAGATATTTTAAATTTCCTTCTTTTCATTTCATCTTGTACCTCTTAAGTCTGTACTCATTTTAACTATTTAATTATAACTATTCCAGTACGAAATCCCCATGTAGAAAACACCTATAAAACTCTCGTTTTTGTATATATTTTTAGCACTTTTACACAAGCGCACTATTGTGTAAACACTCAAATGAGAGTATAATAGATTCGTGTACATAATGGAATTGGAGGAATAATGGAATGGGTAATACAACAAGTTATAAGAAGGTACCAATACATTCTCGAATGAGTACCAAAATCGCATTTTTAATCAGTGTAATTGTCTTTCTTACAGTTATTATCCAGGTATTTGTCGCATCAAGGTGCGCATCAAATGCTATGGAAAAAACATATCTCAACTATGCACAAAACCTGGCTGAAGAGGCCGCTGAGGGCGTTGACTTTGCGACCGAATTCGGTGAACAGGCATATGGAGGCTATGCTAAAAATCTTGCACAGGAAGCGGCAATTTCAATTAACTTCTCAAGACAGTTTGGCGAATCAGTCTACAAATCCTACGCACTCGATTTAGCACAGCAAACCGCACAAAGCATAGATATAGCCACAGGCGGTGAAGATGCCTCTGTTGACACACTTACACAGTTATTAAAAGATGTTACGATTAATAACGTAAACGGCTCATATGCATACCTTGTTTCACCTAACGGAACAATGCTTTGGCACCCTAAGGCTGAAAAGATTAATCAGCCGGTAGAAAATGCCGCCGTTAAAGGTATTGTTTCAAATCTAAAAAAAGGCATAAAGGTTGAAGACGGATCTATTCTTTATGAATACAAGGGAGCTCAAAAACTTGCAGGCTACTCATTTACCGCAAACGGTGACATTCTTATAGTTACTGCGGATTACGATGAGTTTATGAAAATAGATTTTGACACCTTGCTTGGTAACATAGAAATTGATCAGGTAGAAGGTTCATACGCATATATGGTTGCTCCTGACGGCACAATGCTTTGGCACACCAACCCAGAGAAGATTGGACAGCCTGTCGAAAATGCAGCTGTTAAAGGTATCGTTGCCGACATTCAGGCAGGAAAAAAAGTTGAAGACGGCTATGTTATATATGAATACAAAGATGCCATAAAGCTTGCAGGTTACTCATTTACCGATACCGGAAATATAGTTCTTGTAACAGCTGACTATGACAAGCTTATAGATATTGATTACGATCAGCTTATAGGAAAGATTGAAATATCAGGCGTTGAAGGTTCTTACGCATATATGGTTTCACCGGATGGCACAATGCTTTATCACAAGACACCTGAAAAGATAGGACAACCTGTTGAAAACGCAGCTGTTAAAGGTATCGTTTCTGACCTTGAAGCTGGCAAGGATGTTCCTAACGGATCATGCTCATACGAATATAAAGGCGAAGATAAAGTTGCAGGATATGCGTTTACCGGTTCAGGTAACATTGTAATAGTAACCGCAGACAAAAATAAACTCATGTCATCGGTAACAAGCATGAGAAGATCCCTGATTATATACGGAGTTATCTGTATAATAATCGCGATTATCCTTGTGTCACTGTTCACAATGTATATGTTAAAAGCCCTTCATGAGCTCGTACCTATTATCAACAGAACCGCTAATTACGATTTTTCATCATATGCTTCTTCTGATAAGCTCGAAAAACGTTCTGATGAGATAGGACTTATAGCTAAAGCTGTAACAAAAACACGAAGTAATCTTCATGAGATAGCAACTGCTATTTCCAATGCCAGTCAGGGAATTGACAAAAACATTGACAACCTTTGGGTTACAATCGACCAGGTCGGAGAAGTTTGTGATGACAATTCAGCAACAACAGAAGAACTTGCAGCAGGAATGCAGGAAGCTGCATCAAGCACATCTTCTATTTCATTGAATATCGAAAGTGTACGTGACAACGCAAAAGAGATTGACAAATTAGCGGACGCAGGTACAAATCTTTCAAAAGAAATCTATGCAAGAGCAGGCGAACTTGCTTCAACAACCGAAGATGCAAGCAGACGAACAATTGAGCTTTACGAAGATGTTAAAGCCAAATCAGAGGAAGCAATTAACGCTTCTTATGCAGTAACTAAGATTAACGAACTTACCAACACCATCATGTCAATATCCGACCAGACAAGCATGCTTTCACTTAACGCATCAATTGAAGCTGCAAGAGCCGGAGATGCAGGTAAAGGCTTCTCAGTAGTTGCCAACGAAATAAGCAACCTTGCAAATCAGACCTCAGACGCTGTTAACAGCATCAGCAGCATCGTTGACGAGATTAACAATGCAGTCAGCCAGATGTCTGAATGCCTGACTAACACAACAGCATTCCTAGAGACCAATGTTTTGTCTGATTACAAAGAGTTTGGCAAGGTAAGCGGTCAATATAAGAACGATGCCAACACATTTGGAACCAGCATGACTCAAATCAAAGACAGTATTGAAACTCTCAATGAAGATCTTGAAAAGATAATGTATGCAATTAACGGAATCAATACTGCAGTAAATGAATCTGCTGCAGGCGTTAACAGTATCGCAACAAAAACTTCTGAGATGGTTAAGGAGACATCAAACAGTTCCGAGCAGGTAAATGAATGTAAGAAAGTTGTATCCGAATTAGATGAAATGATTAGTAATTTCACTTTGTAAAACATTTGAACAATATTTTAGCATCCCCGAAATCCTTATAGGTTTTCGGGGATGCTTTTTTCGCTGGGAACTACTAGGGAAATTTCATCTTTCCTTTTTCCCTAGTAATTCTCCGCCATGGACTACTAGGAAAATTTCATTTCTCTTTTTCCCCTAGTAATTTTCCTCCAAGGACTACTAGGGATTTTTCATTTCTCTTTTTCCCCTAGTAATTCTCCGCCGTGGACTACTAGGGATTTTTCATTTTTCTTTTTTCCCTAGTAATTTTCCTCCAAGGACTACTAGGGATTTTTCATTTCTCTTTTTTCCCTAGTAATTTTCCGCCAAGGACTACTAGGGATTTTTCATCTTTCTTTTT
>CACXFB010000027.1 GCA_902766825.1 uncultured Lachnospiraceae bacterium | reverse complement strand
GGGGACGGTTCTTCGTTCCAAAACTAAAAAAATGGAGTTTTCTGATTTAACTCCAAGTTTGGAACGAGGAACCGTCCCCTCGTTTCATGTTGTTTTACTTTATTTATCTCCCGTAATAAATAAAGCAAAATACACAAAGCCACAACGTGATGATATATTGAAATGACAATTAGTACATATAAAAAGTGAGGTATATAATAGTGATAAAATATGAAATAATTACATCCTGTAAAGATGTTGACTTTAATCAGGTAAGCGAGATATTAAATTATTATGGACTTAGTGAGTTCGATTCGAAGATTCAGAAAAAAGTATTTGCGAACAGTTATGCGGTTGTTTTTCTTAAAAATGGAGAGCAAATAATTGGCGTAGGAAGGGCAATTTCAGATGGAATATGTCAGGCGCAGTTATGCAATGTGGCTGTCCGTGATAAATATACCGGCATGGGACTTGGCAAAGTAATTATTGATAATCTTTTAAATCAGGTAAAAGGATGCACGGTAGTTTTGTACACTCATCCAAAGCATAAAGGGCTGTATGAACACTGGGGATTTTCAAAGATGAAGACGGCGTATGCAATTTACAATGATGAAGAACATTACAGAAAAGAAGGATTTATAGATTGAAAAAATATAAAGAATTTGGTTGAAAGGGATTAAATATGGTAAAATATAATATCAGAAAAGCTGACATCAATGATCTTGAACAAATAACAAAGTTGGAAAGTCTGTGTTTCCCGGAAAGTGAAGCAGCTACAAGGGAATCATTTAAAAGAAGACTGACTGTATACCCGGACTATTTTTTTGTCCTTACAATATCGGACAATATTGTTGCCATGGTAAATGGCATGGTGACAGATAATCAGGATTTGATTGATGAAATGTATGATGATGAAGAATATCATAATGTCAACGGAGACTGGCAGATGATATTTGGAGTTGATACGCATCCTGATTATCGAAAAAAAGGGCTTGCAGCAGCACTACTTAATTCATTTATTGATAATGCAAGAAAAGAACATCGAAAAGGTGTAGTATTAACGTGTAAAGAAAAGCTTATACATTATTATGAGAAATTTGGCTTTGTAAATGAAGGAATCTCAACGTCAACCCATGGCGATGTGCTGTGGTACCAGATGAGACTTTTGTTCTGAAACGGGGGACGGTTCTTCGTTCCAAAATTGAAGTCAATCAGGAAAATTACTTGTTTTAGTTTTGGAACGAGGAACCGTCCCCAGTTTCAACCGGAACGAGGAACCGTCCCCCGTTTCAGCTCCCCTAAAAAAGAAGGAATGATAATATGCAGTTACCTTATTCGGATGAATTAAATATAGGAAATCTAAGTAGATTATTTGATAATACATCAAACTGTTATAAATTCTTTTGGTTCCAGGCAATTCTGCAAAAGGTGGATTTAAAGCGTAACAGGTTCACTTTTGAGGAACTTATTAATGAGATGATTGCTGATGCGTGGTATATGGTTACGGAATATCATCTAAGACTTGGACCATTAGGAGTTACGGATAATCTGGAGGATGTCGTTAAGTATATTCATGAAAGATATAGATTTATGTCGTCTGAAAAAAGAGATAATATATTGGCATTTCTTGAAAAGACCAATGATAAAGATATAAAAAAATACAAAAGAGATTTGACTTTAAATGTTCCATACAGATTACAGGTTCCATTTTTTGATGAAGTAACAATTGATAAGAAATTATGGAAAGGGTCAATAAAACATTTGACACATGAGATCAACATGCAAAAAAGGCTTATGTATTATTTTCCGGTAGTGGATGGGATAAGAACAGTAATTGAAGTCGATGATTTGTGGGCAGAGTATCTGTATACGCATAAAGACATTCTGAAGGGATGGACACAGTTGAAACTGATACAGTATCTTCAGAATAAGAATCCAAGTGTTCCGGGAATTGCCGATAAAATTGAGGCACCGGTATCAAGAAATATTGAGCGTGTAAGAAAGTATTGGAATCTCATAATTAAGATGGATTCATCAATAAGAGAGATATATGGTGACATTGCTTTGGCAGATGAAAGTATTTCTGTTGATCATTTTGTACCGTGGCAATATGTTGCTCATGATGAATTGTGGAACCTGCATCCTACAACAAAATCAATTAACAGCAGCAAAAGCAATCTTCTTCCAACGTGGAATTTGTATTTTAATTCGCTTGGCGAATTGGAGTACAGAGCATATGTGCTGAAGAATAATAATGATATAGTATTAAAAGAATTTAATAGGATTGCTCCATATCATCTTAATAACCAGGAGATTCGAAAGCAGTTGTATGAAGATAAACTGGACAGAAATTCATTTATAATAAGGTTGGAAAATGTTATAAAGCCGGTGTATGATTCGGCTAAAATAATGGGATTTAAGGAGTGGACTTACGATGGAAAAAAAGGTTTATAACAAACTGGTAAGAGATAAGATACCACAGATTATTGAAGCGGACGGTAAGCAGTGCAATATTAGAATCCTTTCGGATGAGGAGTATATTGAAATGATAGATGCAAAACTTGATGAGGAGCTGGTTGAATATCATAAAGATCAAAATATTGAGGAACTTGCTGACCTGATGGAAGTGGTTATTGCGGCAGCAAAAGCAAGGGGGTATACTGTAGAAGAACTTGAGAATGTCAGAATTCAAAAAGCCGTTAAAAGAGGCGGATTTGATGAGAAAATATTATTGGTGGATGTGAGACAGTGAAACGGGGGACGGTTCTTCGTTCCAAAACTTTGAATCACCCATCTCCTCCTGGAGACTAAACAATTTTGGAACGAGGAACCGTCCCCCGTTTCACCCCTCTTGGAAAGGAAATCAAAAATGAATTGGACAAAAGAGCAGATACATGATGTTGTTGAAAAGCAACGCAGATTTTTTAAAAGCGGACAGACGCTTGATGTTAAATGGCGCATAAGCCAGTTGAAGAAATTAAGAGACGCAATGGTTCGCTACGAGACACAGATTGAAGAAGCATTACAAGAAGACCTCGGCAGAAGTATAGCTGAGGCATATTTTTGTGATGTGGGAACGGTAATACTTGAGGTTAATGAGATTATTCATGGAATTAAGAAGTGGTCTAAGCCGGAGACACACTTTAGCGGATTTACATGTTTTCCGAGTGTTACGACGAAGGTTTATAAGATGCCATACGGAGTTTCGCTTATCATAAGTCCATTCAATTTTCCAATATTATTGTCGTTTGGCGTGCTTGCAGCAAGTATAAGTGCGGGCAATACCGCTGTGATAAAAGCAAGTTCAAAATCAACTGCATGTACAGCTGTTTTAAAGAAAATTGTCGAGGATGTATTCCCACAGGAATATGTCGCTCTGATTGACGGCGGACATGATATCGCGGATTTCTGTCTTGAAGAGCGTTTTGATAAGATATTTTACACAGGTTCCCCGAAAGTCGGAGTGCATGTTATGGAGATGGCGGCTAAAAATCTTACACCTGTTGCATTGGAACTTGGTGGACAGACAGGTAACTGGTGCATCGTAAGAAAGGATGCCGACCTTAAAGATGTGGCGAGAAAGATTGCATTTTTTAAACTTTGCAACAGCGGACAGATTTGCATAAATATTAATCAGATTGCGGTGGCAAGCGAAGTCGCGGATGCATTTGTAAATGAATTAAAGGACGCATTTATACGTCAAATCGGTGAAAATGCTATAGAAAATGAAGAGTATCCGAAGCTAATCGACAGTCGTGCTTATGAGAAATGTGCAAATGAAGCTGATGAGTACAGGGACAGAATAGTCTTTGGCGGCAATGGCGATGATAAGACGCAAAAATATTCACCAACGATTATTTATCCGGTCAGAATCGACGAGCCGATTGTGCAGCATGAGCTCTTTAATCCGTTGCTTCCGGTTGTGCCGTTTGAAGATAAGGATGTTGACAAGGTTTTAGAAGTAATTGCAGACAGGGAACATGGACTTGCAATGTACATTTTTACGCGTGATAAAAAATGGGCTAAAAAGGTTATGTCCACACAGCAGTATGGAGGAGGCTGCATCAACGAAGTATGTCTTCACCTGATGGTAAAAGGTGTGCCATTTAACGGAACAGGACATTCAGGAATGGGAGCCTACCATGGCGAGTGGGGATTTCGTGAGTTTACCCATCCGTCAACTGTGCTCATTGGATCAAGACACTTTAACCTTCCACTCAGGGAGCACCCGTATAATGGTAGGAAAAACAGTTGGAAAATGAAGTTGCTTAGAGTGTTTGAGAAGTAGCAGTGGAACGAGAAAAGAGGAAACTAAAGTGAATGTATTTAAGGTAGTTTATTGTAGGTCATTTCAGGGAGTTTTAAAATTGGGTAATTATTTTCTAGGATATCGTATTCCCGAGACTTTGCAGGGACCGGGTTGTGTTAAAAGGCTTCCGGAACAGATTAAGAAGCAGGGAATTAAGCATGTGCTTCTTGTGACGGACAAAAGTCTTATGAAACTTGGACTTCCGGATGAATTTATAAATGCAATGGATAAAAGCAGATTGAAATACACTATTTTTTGCGATATACAGCCTAACCCGACAGATGAAAATGTTGAGGCGGGATTTAAGCTTTTTGTTGAGTCGGGATGTGATGCCATCGTTGCTTTCGGCGGAGGCTCACCAATTGACTGTGCGAAGGGAATTGCGGCTAAAAATGCGCATCCCGGGAAATCAGTTAAAAAGCTTCAGGGACTTTTAAAAGTACATAAAAGAATTGTTCCTTTCTGGGCAGTTCCGACTACTGCAGGAACTGGTTCTGAGACTACGGTAGCGGCGGTTATTACTGAATCAAAAACTCATCACAAGGCATCAATTAACGATACAACAATTATGCCTCATCATGCGGTTCTTGATCCTGAGCTTACAATCAATCTTCCACCATTTATAACAGCAACCACAGGTATGGATGCACTTTGCCATGCGGTGGAAAGCTATACAAACTGGACATATTGTACAAGGCTGGAAAAGGATTATGCAAAAAAGGCAGTCCGACTTATTTATGATAATCTTCTAACAGCATATCATGACGGCAGTGATTTAAAAGCACGTCAGAACATGCAGCTTGCGGCATTTTATGCAGGTCGCTCATTTACAAGAGGATGTGTCGGATATGTGCATGCGGTCGGTCATACATTAGGCGGACTTTACGGTGTTCCGCACGGGCTTGCGATGAGCATAATTCTTCCTCACGTAATGCGCCAGTTTGGACCTGCAGTTCACAAAAGACTGGCCGAACTTGCTGATGTATGCGATATTAAAGGTGCTACGGATAAAGAGAAAGCAGAGAAATTCATTGAGTGGATAGAGTATATGAAGGTGCAGATGGATATTCCGAAAGGTTTTTCAGATTTCAAAGAGGAAGATATTCCGCAGATTATTCGTTGGGCAGATAAGGAGGCTAATCCGTTATACCCTGTCCCGGTTATATGGAGGGAACAGGACTTTACAAAGCTGATGGAAACAATAGCAGCTTGTTAGGGCAGTGGAACGGGGGACGGTTCCTCGTTCCATTTTGAGCAACAAGAAAAATCAGAACGTGGCGGTTTTATGGAACGAGGAACCGTCCCCCGTTTCACTAGCAAAATAAAGGAGAAATAAGATGAGCAAAATATTAGTTTCAGGATTAATTAACGTAGAAATAACATGTAAGATTGATAAGTTTCCGATTGAATATCAACCGATAGATTATAACTTTTTCGGAGTTAACATGGCGGTTGCCGGAGTAGGTTACAATGTTGCAAAGAATCTTACGGTACTTGGTGATGACATTGATATTACTTCAATGGTCGGAGAGGATCCGGCTTCGCTGCTTGTGGAAAATGAGACAAAGAAAATGAATGCAGACAGATATATTACAAAGAGTCTGTCACAGACACCTTCGTCTGTTGTCCTTTACGATAAGAGCGGCACAAGAAGAATCTATTGTGATTTAAAAGATATTCAGGAAAAAGAATATAATTATGACAGTATTAATATCAGCGAATATGATATAGCATGTGTATGTAACATTAATTACAGCAGACCGTTACTTAAAGCAGCAAAAAAAGCAGGGGTTCCTATTGCAACTGATGTTCATGTGCTTAGCGATATAAATGATGAGTACAACAAAGAATTTATGGAAAATGCAGATATTCTCTTTATGAGCAACGAGGCGGTGAAGGGTCAAGAGAAGGAATTCATTGAAAAGTTAGCTGAAGCATTTAACAACAGCATTATTGTTATCGGATGCGGTGAAAAAGGCGCGATTATGTATGTAAGAGATGAAGATAAAGTATATGAGATGCCTGCTGCAAAGCCTGAAAAGATAGTAAATACGGTAGGAGCAGGAGACTGCCTTTTCTCAACATTTGTCAGTATGTATGCAAAGAAGACAATGTCACCGCAAAAGTGTCTGGAGTTAGCTCAAAAAGCTGCAGCCCATAAGATTGGAACTGATGGTGCAGCTAAGGGATTTATGAGTTCAAAAGAGCTTCTAACCTTGATTTAACAGTTCGTGTATGGTATCATTTTTCATAGTGGGCGTTGCCTATAACGGATTATTTTTAGGAGGAAAAATAAAATGTATTCATTTGATGAAGTTAAGGCTGTTGACATAGAAGTTGCCAAGGCCATTGAAGCTGAGACAGGCAGACAGAATGATCATATTGAGCTTATTGCATCTGAGAATTTTGTAAGCCGCGCAGTAATGTCTGCAATGGGAAGTACACTTACCAATAAATATGCAGAGGGATATCCGGGAAAGAGATACTACGGCGGATGTCAGTATGTTGACGTAGTTGAGACTCTTGCAATTGAGAGAGCTAAGAAGTTATTTAACTGCACATATGTTAATGTTCAGCCACATTCAGGAGCACAGGCTAATATGGCTGTATTCTTCAGCTTAGTTAAGCCGGGAGATACTGTTATGGGTATGAGCCTTGATGCCGGCGGACATCTTACACATGGTTCATCAGTTAACATGTCAGGAACATATTTCAATGTTGTTCCTTACGGACTTGATGAGAACGGATATATAGATTACGATCAGGTTGAAAAGCTTGCAAAAGAGAATAAGCCAAAGCTTATCGTTGCAGGTGCAAGTGCATACTCAAGAGCAATTGATTTCAAGAGATTCAGAGAGATTGCTGATGAAGTCGGAGCATTCCTTATGGTAGACATGGCTCACATCGCAGGTCTTGTAGCAAGCGGACAGCACATGAGCCCAATCCCATACGCTCATGTTGTTACAACTACAACACATAAGACTCTTAGAGGACCTCGTGGAGGAATGATTCTTTCAAGCGAGGAATTTGCAACAGAGCATAAGTTAAATAAGGCAGTATTCCCTGGAATCCAGGGTGGACCTCTTATGCACGTTATAGCTGCTAAGGCAGTATGTTTTGGAGAGGCATTAAAGCCTGAGTTTAAGACATATGGTAAAAATGTAGTAGATAACGCTGCAGCACTTGCAAAGGGACTTCTTGACAGAGGATTTGATATCGTATCAGGCGGTACAGACAATCACCTTATGCTTGTTGACCTTAGAAAGAAAGGTGTTACAGGTAAGCAGACAGAGATCAATCTTGATGCAGCTAATATCACATGTAACAAGAATGCTATCCCTAACGATCCACAGAAGCCGGGAATCACAAGCGGTATCAGACTTGGAACAGCAGCTGTTACAACAAGAGGAATGAATACAGAAGATATGGATGTTATTGCACAGGCAATTACAATGCTTTGCGAAGATGTTGATGCTAACAAGGACAAGGCAATGGAGATGGTTAAAGCATTAACAGACAAATATCCTTTATATGATTTATACTAGAATCTGATTCGATTCTTATGAATCAATCATCATGACAACAGTCAGAATATAATAAAACGGAGAATTCGGTGCTTGCCGGATTCTCCGTTTTTTAACGTTATCAAAATCGTAGTTATATAAATGAATTCAAAATATTAATATTCAATTACCTTTGAACAGGCAAGAGCCAAAGCTCCCGGTCCGATATGACACGCAACGCTAAGTGAGAGCGGATCAATTATAATATCTGCACCAGGGTATACCTGCAAAACTTCTTCCTTGAATTCCAAAGCAGCCTCTTCATTTTGAGAGTATGCAATTGCAAATCTCATCTTGCCGGCTTCAAAACATCCCTTAAATCTCTTTTCCTGATCATCCATAATAGCCTGTAACATAATCTTCTTAGCCTGCTTTGTGCCACGGCATTTTGAATAAGCATCAAGTTTCTCGCCCTGAATCTGAAGTACAGGCTTAAGATTCAGTAATGTTCCTATTGCAGCGGCAGCAGGAGTGATTCTTCCACCTGCTTTAAGATATTTGAGCGTGTCAACCATAATATATATGCTTGAATCCATCTTCTGATCTTCAAGTATAGATTTAATCTGTGCAGCATCTTTACCGGCAGCGGCAAGTTCAATTGCATCAAACACAGAATGTTTCTGTGTAACGGATATTCGCTGGTTATTAACAACCTGAACTTTGCCATCATAATCATACGATGCCATTGTCGCAGCTGAACATGAGCTGCTAAGACCGCTTGACATAGGTATATATACAACCTCATCATGCGTCTTTAATAAATCTTCCCACATCTGAATTACATTACCGATAGAAGGCATTGAAGTGGAAATAGTAGCCTCTTGTTCAAGAAATTTATAAAAGTCCTCGTGACTTAAGTTAACGCCGTCCTCATAATCAGTTCCGTTAATGGTAAATGGCATGTGTATAAGAAAAATGCCAAGTTCCTTCGCTTGAGTAGAAGTAAAACCTGAATTGGAATCTGTTAAAATAGCTATCTTGTTCATGTATCCTCTCATTCCGCCATGCCGTTATGCATAAAAACGTATATGACATGTAAAAAGTATGTATCCTATAAATTTTATAATGGCAAAGATTGAATGTCAATACACATTATTATATGATATATAAGTATATTACCGGAAATAATATGTGAAATCCTGATAGGAGGTGTTGAAAAATGACAAGAAAACGAATCATTTTTTATGGTTCTGTTCAAGGCGTAGGTTTCAGATACCGAGCAAGGCATGCAGCTGAGAGGTTTGGATGTACAGGCTGGGCAAAGAACGAATGGGACGGAACGGTATCAATGGAGATACAAGGAAAAGAAGAATGTATAGACCAGGTGATACTCGCAATTGAAAAAGGAACATTTATCCGTATTGAAAATATGGATGTAAAGACAATTGACGTGGTTGAGGATGAGAGAAGATTTGTGACTATATGACTTTGTTAAAGAATATAAAAAATGTATGGACTTGAAATGAAACTATTGTTTGTGTATAATATTTAAATCTTTTGGAAAAAGATTGATTTATACGGTGGGACAGATATTGTCGGGGGAGAAATAATATAGATGAGGAAAAATAAATATTGTTTGCAATCTCTGACAGTTCCCCAAGTTATTGGGATGACTGTCAGAGATTTTTATATATAAAAATATTTAATTTAAAGGAGTTTTCAAATGAAAAGTATTGCAAAAAACAAAATAGCGATATGTATGCTTATATTAGTTATTATAAGTGTATGTGGATTGCTGGTGTATCGGGCATTTGCGGCAGAGTACAGCCGTGGATATGAGATAAAGGTACACTACTATAATAGTAACGAATGGGAAAAACCATATATATACTATTATACCAATGGGTATGAAGGACCATCCTGGCCGGGAGTGGCAATGAATGATGATGGAAACGGATGGTACAGTTATACCATAAAAAATTTTAAAAGTATGAAGGTGCTGTTTAGTGATAATGGTGCCAATCAAATTCCGGATTCAGGACAGGAAGGATTTGAAGTAAGAAAGGAATGCTGGTATTGCGATGGGAGATGGTATGATTATGAGCCGGTAAAAACTACGGTCCATTATTACAATTCAGATGATTGGTCGCAGGTAAGTATGTATTATTATACAGCTAATTCTTATCCGGTGTATTGGCCGGGAGAGGCAATGATTAAGGAAGATGGAAAATGGTATAAAAAAGAAATATGGGGAGAACAAAAACAACGTGTGTTATTCAGTGATGATGGAGAAAGTCAGATTCCCGGAGCAGGACAGGAAGGATTTGAAGTATCGGGTTCCATGTGGTTCAAAGATGGAATATGGTACAAATATAAACCGCAGATACAGGATAATCCTCTTATCGGTGATGTAAATAAGGATGGAGTAATAGACATATATGACAAAGAGATTCTTTATGATTATATTAATAATCTCGCAGAATTAGATTCACAAGCATTGGAAAATGCGGATGTTAATGGTGATGGTGTAGCAGATAGTGCAGACCTTGAGCTAATAGAAAGTTATCTTAACGGTGAGATAGAGGAGTTCCCTAATAATATAGGAAAATCTATATCTCATGAATATACATATGAGTATGATGCATTAAACAGGGTAACTAAAAAAATGATTGATGAAAATAATTATATTGAATATATCTACGATGCAAACGGAAATATAACAGATATAAATGTTGTGGGAGATATTCAGTAATTTGAAAGGAACAGTTGACATGAAAAAGAGAATTAAGAAAGTTGTAAGCCTGGCAGTTGTGTTTTCAATTTGCCTACAGAGCACAGGGCTTGAGAAAATATCGCTTACTACTGTATATGGAGCGCAGGAAGAACAAGATATCAGTAATGACACGGACAGCGATGTTGAAGATGCTGCAAATGATGATGGTGAGAAAGAAATTAGAAGAGGAACCATTAACAGTGAAACAACATTTAATGATGTAACATATGACAGTAATATTACTTTAACATCTAATATAGACGCACAGAATCTGAATGTTGAGGCCGGTGTAACAGTTGACCTTAACGGATATGATATCAATGTACATGATGGTAATGCGTATATTGATGGAACAGTAACACTTAATGGCGGAAGAATATTATGTGATAATGATTTGTATGTTGAAAGTTACAGCGGTGGTGTAAATATGAACACCAATAATGATTATATTCTTATTGGCGGTAATCTTCATTGGAATACATCTTCGTCATCACATATTAGCGATGGAACAATAGAAGTACATGGTAATATTGTTGGAATATATAATGAAGGTGCAGGAATAGTTACAGAAGGCAATGCAAAAGTGGTTCTTGCAGGAAATGGCATGCAGGAAGTGGCTTTTTCAAAAAACGCATGGATGAAGAAAGTTGTTGTAACCAATCCGGCTATAGTAAGGGCGATTACTTCTATACCATGTGAAGAGATTGAGGATGAGAATGACAGAGTAAGTTATGGCGGAAGTGCTGTATATGGACATGTTTTAACAGCTGATGAGGTACAGCAGGATGATATGTACATAAAAGGCGGAAAACTTGACCTTAACGGACATAAGCTTACAGTAGAAGGAAATCTCTATGTTTTAGCCGGAGATATATGTATTAACGGCGGTGAGCTTGAGGTTTTGGGAGATTTGGTGTTTAAGAACACATACAAGAACAGTTTCAGTACCGGTAGAATGATAATGACAAATGAAAATGATGTTGTCACCATACACGGAGAATATGAAATTGCAACATCTGTAAATCATACAGGGCTGTTAACAGAGGGTAGTATCCATTGTAAGGGAAGTTTTTTTCAGGAAGAAACAGCAGACGAGAAATCTTTTGTTTCAACACAAAATCATACTATATATTTTGACGGAGATTACTGTCAGGAAATAAATATGGTTTATGAAGAAAGTGTATTTAACAATGTTGTATTTAATAACCATTCAGCTGCAGGAATATACATTATTAATGATATGATTGCAAATGGAAACATATCATCAAGTGGAACAGATGTTTACGGAATACTCAGCATTAATTCAGATGCAGTTATAAATGGAACATACAAAGGAAATCTTTTGGTAAAACAACCTTATGTTCTTGGAAGAGAAATGGATGTTGAAGGAGATTTGTATATTAATATTAAGGGACAAAATGCAGTTTTTGATTTAAACGGATACAGTTTAAATGTCAGCAACGACATAAATATTCAAAGAGGAATAATGTATGTAAATGGTTCTGACGTATCATGTGAGAACTTAAATTGCAATTTTGAATATGTCAGCTATTCGTGTCTTAAAATGAACAAACCCGATGATTATGTTACTGTAAATGGAGACTTTAATTATAACAGCTGTATTGGAAAGAAAGAATTCTTAACAGATGGAACGCTGGATATTAAAGGTGATTGTAACATAACGGTAAATAATAATAACTCATTCTACGCAACAGCAAATCATAAGATTAAGTTTAGCGGTAATGCAGGTCAAAACGTTGCGATAGATAATTATGGTACAGGAAAAGAAAAGTTTGGGATTATTGAAATAACAAATACAAGTAATGAGGGAGTAGTATTTGAAAATGCAGTTATTTATGATGAGCTGATAACTAACGGATGCAAAATAAGTATTCCCGGGGGTGGAACCTTTGGTTACAAGCTTACCGCAGATGCCACAATTGATTCTGATTTGTATGTGACAATGGGTAAGATGGATCTTAACGGACATACACTGACAATCAATGGAGATTATATTCAGTCTAACGGAATACTTGAACTTAACGGTGGAACATTAAATGTTACCGGTGATTTAAGATTACAGAGTATTGATAATGACGATGATGAAAATAAAACCTACGGGACAGGTTATGTAAGTGTTATCATGGATAATGCTGCAGATAAGATAATTGTAGGCAATAATCTTATCAGTAGCACAGAAATAGAAGAAGGAATAACTAACGGTACAATTAAGGTTAATAAAGATATAATTCTGGATGAATCATTTGTTATCGGAGAAGATGGTAAGCTTATTATTGGAGGTACAGGTTCTAACAGAATTGATGTAAGACGGGGAAGTTCATTAAGTATCAACAATCTTGAAGCTGACAATGAATACATTGGAAAGATAACATATAGTGGAGATGTTAGTGTAAATAACTCTAAACTGACTATGGCATCTTTGACCGATGGAGAAGGTTATGTAGGATGGACTTTACAGGACGATGATACAATAGATGATTCTTTAACGATTATAGCAGGAAAGCTTAATCTTAATGGACACACGCTTCAGGTTAATGAAGATATAACTTTTAGCGACGGACAGCTTGTTATGGAAAAGCCGGCTGACAGTCTGATTGTCGGAGGAAATCTTTTTTATAACACAACAGATAGTTCAGACACAAGAATTATTGCTGGAAGAATAACGATTTCAGGTAATCTGTCACAGTTGGCAGGATGTTTAATTACTGATGGAAACTGTGTGATTAATCTTAATGGAGATGAAGACCAGACAATATATCTTAAAAACTATAAGTCATGGATAAAAGAGCTTAATATTGAAGATACAGGCAGCAGAAAAGTAAATGTGACTGGTGGCTTAAATGCAGGTAAGGTTACAGATAACGGGGGAAGACTTACAAGTGTTGATAATGGAGTATGGGGATATACTCTAACACATGATACAACTATTGATGATGACCTTGTTTTAATTGGAGGAAAGCTTAATTTAAACGGGTACAATCTTACTGTTAACGGTAATGTTATACATAAAAGTGGAGATATTACTATTGGTACAGGTGCTCTTACTATTAACGGTAATTATATAATGTATTATTCTGCTTCATATTCATATTATGATGAAACTTTAAACAACTCGATGAGCAGATTGATTATGAATGATAGTAATTCAAAAGTTAATGTTTCGGGTAATATGATATTGGCATCACATGCTGACAGTAAAGAAGCGTTCAAAAAAGGTACACTTAAGGTTTTAGGTAATCTTAATCAGTATGTTACAGCAGATAATATGTCTTTAGGTGATGATTTTGTAATTGAACTTTGTGGAGATAAAAAACAGAATCTGAGTTTATCTAACGATGATACTATTCGCCTTAGTAATCTTGTTGTTAATAATACTTCTGAGCAGGGTGTAAATATTGCAGGTGAGATTAACGTTTCACATAGCATTAAAGATATAAGTGGAAATATAACAGGAACAATCCATGTAGATACATTAGAGATTATTGATACTGGTGTAAGCTGTAATGTTATTTGTCGTGGTTCATCTGAATTTACGAAGGATATTGTTATAAAGGGAAATCTTCGAATTGAAGGTTATGAGACTGTTACTGGATTGAATGGCCATAGTCTTAAGTGTAAACTCTTGAACTTATCATCAGGGGAACTTATAACAGATGGTGGATCATTAACTGTATCCCGTATGGATATAGACTATAATGCTATTCTTAATATGACAAATGAGCAGGATACCATATTGGTAAATGGCGATTTTAACTTCATGAGTTATATGTCACATGAAGGAAAACTGACAGCCGGAACATTGGTGATTGAAGGAACAGCAAGTTTCTATGGTAATACATCAGGTAATTTTGTGGCAACAGGAAGTCATGTAACAAAGTTTAAAGGAAGACCATCTAACGGAAGTATTGTATATGTTCAAAATGTGTATATCAGTAATAGGGGAACACATTTTAATACATTAATACTTACCAGACCGGATAGTTATTATAGTTTTAATTATGGAGATATTAATATAGAGGATTATTGTAATCAGCTTGTGTATGATCACAGTGATATTGAAGTTCCAACTAAAGTAACAGGTGTAAGTGCACAGGTATATACAACCAAAACAATACTTACATGGAATGAATCAAGCGATGATACTGCTGTTGCCATGTACAGGGTGTTTAGAGACAATGAGCAGATAGCGCAGGTAACTTCAACAGGATATACAGATAATGAACTTGCACCTTTCACAACGTACATATACCGCATATGTGCAGTGGATGAAGCAGGTAACATATCAGAGTATTCAGAACCTTTGTCTGTAACAACAGCAACAGATACTGAAGCACCACAGATACCACAAAATTTACAGGTACAAATGCGTACAGGATCATCTGTAACAATTTCATGGGATGAGTCATCAGATAATTATGGCTGTATCGGTTACAGAGTGTATAGAGATGATGAATGCATCGCAGATGTAGAAGAAACAACTTATAAAGATAATAATCTTACTCAAAATGAGGAACATGAGTATAGAGTATCAGCTTATGATGCAGCAGACAATGAGTCAGAAAAATGTGACTGTATTAAAACATACGCATCAATGTCAGTTATAACAGGAGTTACTCCTGCGGATAATACTGTTATTGGTAAAGGATATGCAGATATTACAGTTTCATACTTGGAAAACGGAAATACTAAAGGATGTGACATTGTTATCCTGCTTACGGATAGTAATGAGAGAACAAAGATTCTTACTATAATAGAACCTTCATCTCAACAGCATACATCGGGAGTGTATAAAGGTTCATACAGATGGAATACCTCGGCACTTGATGATGGGGACTATGATATAGAAGTTATGCTTGAAGATTCGGATGAAAATACAGTATCCGTTCATAGAACATATACAGTGGATAATAATGGTCCGACGGGTGTAATTTCGCTTGAATCTTCAACAAGTAACGGAACTGTTAAGTTAAGCTGGAACAGATGTCCGGATTCGGATTGTACAGTATATGACCTGTACAGAATGGATTCATCATCGCAGATGAGTCTGTATAAATCAAAAATTAATGTAAATACTACTCAGTTTACAGATACAGATGTAATTGAAGGTCAGACGTATTCATATAAGCTTGTTACAAAAGATAAATTTGGACATATCGGAAGTGAAAGTAATACAGCAGTTATTACTGTAAGTGATGATGAACAGGCACCAATTGTAAAGAAAATAGATTGTACAGATGTTATAGGAGGAGTTCAAAAAATATCTGTTACAGCTACTGATAATAAGAAAGTAGAATATATACAGCTTAAATACAGAGAGGCAGACAGTGACAGCTTTATAAGCATCGGGAAAATAAATGCAGTTAATAATACAGCAGTATTTAACTTTGATACATCGCTTACAACAGGTAACACAATTGAACTTTGCGCTGTTGCATGGGATAAGTCACAAAACGAGTCGGAATTTGTGTTAAAAACAGTAACGGTGGACAGAACAGGACCCGGGAAACCTGTAATTGGAAGTGTGACAGCTTCATCAACGGTAATATCAATAAAATGGGATGACTTTAATGTGGATGATTATTCTCATGTTATAGTTGAGTTATCAGATGATGCAGGTGCGACCTTTAAAAATGTTGCAAAAGTAACCAAGGTACTTGGTGTTAACATAGAGAAGTTAAATCCTTCAACGGATTATGTAATAAGACTTAGGGCTTATGATATTTTTGGTAATCCTGGAACAGTTTCCGATGATATTGAGATTACAACTTCAACAGACAGTATTTCACCTGTTATAACGAAAATTGAACCGGATAAAACGGTATACAATTCAGATATAGAAATAAGTGTTGAGGCAGTAGATAATTATGGAATCAGTAATATTTCTCTTTATTATTCAAATGATAAAGAAAATTGGGTAGAAGCAGACACCAAGTCATACACGGGAACATCAAAGGCTACGCTTACGTACACATTTAATTCAGCTAGTTTAAATGACGGAATTATATATATAAAGGCAACAGCAACAGATGTGGATGGCAACATAAGTGATGAGGCATTAACAGCCAAGAAACTTGACAGGATTGCACCAAACAGGATAACAAATCTTAATTGTAATACTGATGATGGTTATGTGAAGCTTTTATGGAACACACAGGATGAAGATATTGAATATTTTAAAGTGTATAGAAAGAAAGCCTCAGATGATTCATATAGTCTTATAGAAGAACACTGTAATACAATCGGTTATTATGATGTAACTACGGACAGTGGCGTTCAATATAAATATTGCATATATGCAGTTGATGAAGCCGGTAATGTAAGTAATAAATCAAATGAGCTTACAGTTACTGCACCTGATGATGATATAAGTCCTGTTATATATGGAATGGGTGTAGAAGAAGGGGATGTAATAGGAATTAACCCTAAGATTGATGTAGTTGTATATGATTCAAATAATCAATCTGTAATGCTTGAGTACGGACAGGATGATATCTGGACTCAGATAGGTACTATGGATGTTACGGAACTGCTTGCTAAAGCTGAATTTAAATGGAATACAAAGTATCTTGAATCAGGTAATTATACACTCAGGGCAACAGCTACTGACAGATATGGTAATATAAGCGAAAAGTACAGTGTTGATATTGTACTTGATCTGGATGCACCTGTTGCAGGAAATCTGACATGTATAGGTGGAAGTTTTGAAAATGAACTTACATGGGAAGCAGCGAATTGTGAGGATATTGATTATTACACTGTATATAAAAAAGGAACCGACGATACTGAATACAAATCAATAGCAAATACAACTTCGGTAAATTATATTGATAAGAAAGCTGTTCCGGGAGTCAGGTATGAGTATTATGTGGAATATACTGATAAAGCCGGTAACAGTTCTGAAAGTAATATTGAATATGCTATAGCTGATAATACAGATAATATTGCACCTGTTGTTAATACAGCAGAGTATGTCAGAGCGGTTGCAGGTATCGGTACTGCATTTGATGGAAGTCTGTCAACTGATAATGTCAGAATAGCGTCATATGTATGGAATATGGGTAATGGAGCTGTATTGACAGGAGCCCGCCCGGCATATGCTTACAATAGAACAGGAATTTATACGGCAACACTTACTGTTACTGATGATGCAGGTAACAGTGATAGCATGAATTTTACAGTGGAAGTAATAGATCCGCAAAGTACAGGAAGATATACAATACAGGTTACGGACATTAAAGGAAAACCAGTCTCTGATGCATACATATACATATATGAAGATGAGGGAAAAACATACAGAACAGACTCTATGGGAATGGTCACATTGTATGAAGAGTTGGGTGTTTATAAGATTGCCGTATACAGACAGGGATATCTTCCAACGGAAAGTACATTTAATATTGAATCTGCATTTGATGAGGAAATTCATAGTATAGCATTGGAATCCGGTGAAGTAGTAACAGGTGTGCTTGATTTTCATAGAATGAATATACTTGAAATGCTTCAGGAAGGTATAGATGTGACATCGCCTGTTAACTATAACAGTTATGCAGTAACTATAAAATTTAAGTATGTACAGGGAAAACCACCTGTAGAAATAGTATTTAATGTAAGTGGTGACGGAAAGAAAAAAAGAAAAGAAGTTAATAATGGGGGGATAGATGTTGATTCAAAAGATTGGGAAGGTACGAGCTTTGATTTTAAGATTGTTGATGTTGAAGGTGTTGATACTGAACCTGTATACGTTTACCTTACAACAATGGCAAGAATATCATGGTTAAAAGATATATATGAGGTTAATTTAGGAGTGATCAATAATGCAGAACCACAATTTGTCATGACAGATTGCAGCGCGTTTTTGAACATGGAGGATAATCTTGAATTGGCTGCTATGAGGGAAGGTAATCAGGACGCTTATGTTGAAATGAAAGATATTGAAGGTGGACAGTGCGATTGTGCATCATGGTTTGTAACTTCTTCAAAGAGCGGAGAATATGAAATATCGGCAGATTTTCATAGTATTCTAACTCCTTTTAATGTACCTGTTAACTTCAATTTTAAAGCAAAAGATAAGATGAAGATTGAGACAGGAGAAGGACTTGTACTTAGGATTTTTCCTGAAAAGACAGCATATCCGGGAATGGATTATTATGTGAGATTTTCTTTGGCTAATACTTCAGATAGAACACTGTATAATGTTTCAGTGGATTTTAGTGGTCACTTTAGTGCTCCAAAAGCAACAGAGCTTGCCCCATGTGCAGCAACAAAACCGCTTCCTGTAGCAACACCGGTTCCTTTGGCTGGCGAAGAAATGGTTTATCATGTTACAAAAGCAATAGAAGGAATGGGAGGACCGGTTGTTCGTCCAAGATCACACCTTAGTGTGGGAGTTTTTGGCCCGCATCAGAGTATATCAGGACTATATGAGACAACACTTAATACAGGAGAAAACCCTAAGGAAATATGTTATAATCTTGTTGATTATATTGTAGATGAACTTGAAGATACAAAAGGTGTAAAACTGGAAGTTATTCCAGTGTCTTCACATGTATTCATACCTTTGGAGGAGGATTGGGGAAAAGATATTGAAGCAGCTGACCCGGTTAATGTAACAACAGGAGCATTTACTGACAATCTTACTGCCATGGCTATAAATGGTTCCACCGGTATAACATTTGGAATTGAATACAATTCTCTTGATGAAGAGTCTGGTGCCATGGGTGAAGGCTGGCATAATACATTTGAAAGCAGAATTGAACAGGATGGCAGAGTAACGGATGTTTACATTACACCTGATAACAAAATAAGTTTCATTACACAGGATACTGCATTAGGAATTATAAACGGAAGAGTATCCGGTAATACGCTTATATTAGAAGATGAAGAAGAAAGTATATATCATGGTGATTATGTATGCATAAATGGAACAATAAAAGGATATGAACTTAAAGGAAACTCAGATAATACATATACTTTTACTTTCCCATCAGGACAGAAGAACACTTATGACCATAGCGGAAGACTGATTGGTGTTAAAGGCGAAGACTCAGGTAGAGCTGTTATTACATATGGTACAGATAATATGACCATAACAGATCCTGTTACAGGTAGATACATCACAGCTATAAAAAACAGTGAAGGATTAATTACACAGCTTAATGATTATGCAGGAAGAAGTGTATTCTTTACATATGCAGACGGATTAATGACAGCATTCACAAATGCGCTTGGAGAAAGCATATATTATGATTATGATTCAAATGGAAGAATTATAGAGGAAAGCGACAGTAATCATGTAACATATGTGAAAAATGAGTATGACGATGAAGGAAGAGTTATAGTTCAGGACGACGGAATAGATGATTCATGTTTTACATACTTTGATTACAGTGAGGATGAGTACAGTACACTTACAACTGTAATGACGGACCGTAACGGCAATGATGTAACATATGTATCAGATGGCATGGGACATATTGTTAGTGTAACTGACCAGAGAGGTAACACCACATTAAATGAGTATGACAAGAATGGCAATAACACAAAAATGACAGATGCATGTGGTGGAACTACTAATTACACATATGATGACAAAGGTAATGTAATCTATATAACAGACAGCAGAAGATATGTTACACAGATGGAATATGATTCCCGTGGTAATGTAATAAAAACAAAAACACCGGGCGCAGGAGAGTTTGTGTATTCATATAATTCAGATAAAAAGGTTACTTCTTATACGGACAACATGGATGTAACAAGAACTTATGAATATGATGAAAACGGACATGTTACAAAAGAGGCTGTAGAAGGACTCGGACAAATAAGATATACCTACACAAACGGAATACTTACCTGCGTAACAGACATGGCGGGTCAGGATACAAAATATTATTATGATGAATACGGTAATGTCAAAAAAGAAGAATATGCTGACGGAACATACACGGCATATGAATATGATGCCCTTGGAAGACAGACGGTTATGTATGACGAAGCAGGCAACAGCATATCGTATACATACGATGTAAGAGGTAATGTGACATCTGTTACAGACAAGGCCGGTAATACACAGTACAACGAGTATGATGGTAATAACAGGTTAACAAAAACAACGGATATGCTTGGTAACATTACAAGATATGAGTATGATGCAGAAGGAAACAATGTACGTATAACATATCCAGATAATTCATATGACACAATGGAGCATGATGAATGTGGTAATATGACATCTGTTACAGATTCGGATGGAAACACCACTTCATACACATATGACGGACTTGGCAGAGTGTCATCAATGACTACACCTGAGGGAAACACCACAACGTATATATATGTTATGGGTGATGATTATGATACAGTAACATATCCTGATGGCAGTCAGGTAACCTACACATATGATTCGCAGATGAATGTTACATCAACAACGAATTCAACAGGTGCTGTAACAAGATATGTGTACGATAACGGCGGTAATCTTAATTCAATAACTGATGCACTTGGACATGCAGTTGATTACAGATATGATAAATACTCACGACTCATTCAGTATACTGATGCTAACGGTAATGATACGCATTACACATATGATGCAAAAGGACGTTGTGTATGTATAACGACTCCTGACGGAACACGCAAATTAACAACATATGATTCACGTGACCGTGTAACCAAAGTCAGCATTCCAAGAGGAGAAGGTGAAGAAGATGACATCACCGTAACGTACAACTATGATGTTCTTTCAAGAGTAACATCTTATACTGATGCAGACGGTAATACATTCTCAACAACATATGATGTTAACGGTAATATTACAGCAGTAACCGACGCAGACGGTAACACAATAACAATGAATGAGTATGATGAACTCTCAAGACTTGTTAAGAGTACAGATGCACTTGGAATATATGACACTTATACATATGATTCAATGGGCAGACTCACCACAGGTATTGATAATACATCAACACCAAAAGAACAGACAACATCATACGCATATGATGCAATAGGACGTCTCATAAGTGTTAACGATGCATGTAATGGTACAAGCAGCCAGACATATGATAATGATGGTAATGTAATAAGTGTAACAGACCCTAACGGCGGAGTAAGCAGTTATGCTTATGATAACATGGGAAGAGTGCAATCATACACAGATGCGCTTAGCAACACTAAGACATACACATATAACAGCCAGGGACTTACTGACACTGTAACAGACAGAAGTGGTAAGACAACACAGTATACTTATGATGCGGTAGGTCAGATCACATCAAAAACCGACGAACTTGGAACCATAAGCTATACCTATGACTATAACGGCAACATACTTACGGTAACAGATTCTAACGGAACCATAACCCGTGAGTACGACAACATGGACAGAGTAAGCAAATATACTGATTACAGAGGCAACACCGTATCATACAGCTACGATGAACTCGGTAATCTCATAAGCCTTACATATCCGGGCGGAGAAATAGTAAGATATGAATATTATCCGGGAGGACGTCTTAAGAAGGTAACAGACAACGAAGGACGTATTACATCATATGAATATGACGGTAACGGACGCCTTGTAAAGACATCAAGAGCAGACGGCAGCGTTGAGACATACACTTATGATCTTAACGGTCAGTTATTAAGCCAGCATGATACCTGCAACGGTGAAAACATACAGACCATAACATACACATACGATGAAGCCGGCAACGTTGTAAACATATCAACCTTCATAGGAAAAGATAAGACCAACACCGATAACGGCTGCATGCAGGTAACCGGTGCCACCATGACTTATAATGAGATGAACCAGCTCATCACATATAACGGTCATAATGTAACTTACGACACCAACGGTAACATGACATACGGACCGCTTAACGGCGAAATGACCACATTTACATATGACTGTCGCAACAGACTTGTAAGTGCCGGAACAACATCATATGAGTATGATGCAGAAGATAACAGAATCGCCGTTATAACACCTGACACAAGAACCGACTACGTAGTAGAAAACAATGCAACCAACCACTCTCAGATACTTATATCAACCGAAACCAACTTATCAGATAGTACCATAGCCCCGGTTGCAACCCAATACGTATACGGTAACGGTCTTATAACACAAAACAGTGACAAAACAGGCCTGTGGGTGTATCATTATAACAATGTAGGAAGTACCACAGCCATAACCGATGCAGAAGGTAAGATACTCTACAACTACGATTACAGTACATACGGAGAACTGTTAAGCGGCGATGCAGGAGCAACCCCATTTTTGTACAATGGAAAACTCGGTGTAATGACAGACAGCAACGGCTTGTATTACATGAGAGCAAGATACTATAACCCGGGAATCAAGAGATTTATCAATCAGGATATAGTAACAGGAGACATAACCGCAAGTCCAAGCCTTAACCAGTACTCATATGTACAAGGCAACCCTGTAAGCCTTACAGATCCATTTGGACTTTGCCCAACAATAGACTGGACATCAATAGGTCATCTGACCCTTGACGTATTATCAGTAATACCAATACCGGTATTCTCAGATGCATGCAGTCTGATAAATGCAGCATGGTACTACAAAGAAGGCAACAAGACCGAAGCCATCGCCCACATGATAGGTTCCCTGTCGCTGGTTGGAGATGTAATCGGAGCAGGACTAAAAGCATGCAGACTGACTAAAACAGCAAAAGTAATTAAGTACACAACCCGAATAGCAGATGCAACAGCCAACACTGTAATAGCAGGAAGCCACTTATCTGAAAGCGTAACAAGCTTCATGGACAGTGTGGAAAAAGGACATCCAAGCTTTAAAGATTTCTGTGAAAGCGTATGTTACGGCTTTATGTTTGGAATGGCAGCAAGCAGCTTAGGAGCGAATATATCAGCTGTACACAAAGACATAAAAGCAAGCAGAGAAGCTAAGAAAATAGCACGAGCAAATGCAGAGCGATTAAATGGAATCGGCGGGAATGTTGGAAACGTAAACAATAGTGCAGAATTACCATTAAGACTTAACTTGCAGTTGTTTGCTAGCAAGGGTGGAAACGGCACAGGAAGTAAATATGCTAGGGCAACATTTTGGGAAAGGTTACGAACAAAATCCACAAACATTAATAACTTATATCCCAATCCTTTAGATGAATTTTCTAACCCTAAAATTGGACCAAGTGAAAGGGCAATTTCTAATTATATAAAAGAAATAAATACCAAAGGAATGTTTTCAGAACCAATTGAAGTTCAAAAACTTGTTGATGGTGGATATGAAATTGTGAATGGACATCATAGATGGTTGGCAGCAATAAGGTCAGGAATAGAAAATGTTCCAATAAAAATAGTAAATTATGATAATTAAAAGTTAAT
Source organism: uncultured Lachnospiraceae bacterium (assembly GCA_902766825.1). Classification (GTDB taxonomy): domain Bacteria; phylum Bacillota; class Clostridia; order Lachnospirales; family Lachnospiraceae; genus CACXFB01. The sequence goes on along the minus strand of CACXFB010000027.1, from coordinate 19,740 downwards.
GGTGAGAAAATGTTAGAGTATGATTATAAACAGATTAAAAAGTTTAATGAAGATGGTATTGTTTTTGAAGATGGAACAAGAATTAAGTTTGTTGAATGTAGAGAAAATTGGGCAAAAAGTAGAGGCGTAGAATATGAAGATACGTTATGTGTTGCTGATAGAAATATATCTGCTGAAATACCATATTTTGTTTTTTATTCAAAGAAAAAAATAAAAATATTATTTAAAAAATCAGTTTTGCCTTGGAGTAATTTATGCAAAAAAAATTTTTTGAAAATTCAGATTGGATTAAATCGTTTTGGATATTCATCTTATGATTGTTCATAGATAATTAAATTTTGTTGTTAAATAGAAACTAAAGTATATATTCAGACATTTAAGGGTGGATTCATACAAATCTAAAAAAGCCCGCAGTATTGGCGTTATTCCAAGCAAACGATAGGAAGCCTCGGATAGGAAGTGCAAGCCGACGCAGTCGGTGAAGGATGTCTGAGCGCATTTAAAACTTGTTCGTAAAATAGAACTATAAAGTGCGCGAGTTTCCGGAACCGACTGAAAAAGTCGGAGAAGCACTGATGACGAGGCAACGTGTGAGCGAGGGATAATGCCGGTGCTGTGGGTGCTGTTTTATAGTCTTTAAGTTATCAGATGGTAATACAATTTCTGTTGCACCCCATTCCTGTACAACGGAAAACTCGGAGTAATGACAGACAGCAACGGCCTGTATTACATGAGAGCGCGATACTATAACCCGGGAATCAAGAGATTTATCAACCAGGATATAGTAACAGGAGACATAACCGCAAGCCCAAGCCTTAACCAGTACTCATATGTACAAGGCAACCCTGTAAGCCTTACAGATCCATTTGGACTCTGCCCAACAATAGACTGGACATCAATAGGTCATCTGACCCTTGACGTATTATCAGTAATACCAATACCGGTATTCTCAGACGCATGCAGTCTGGTAAACGCAGCATGGTACTACAAAGAAGGCAACAAAACGGAAGCCATAGCGCACATGATAGGCTCCATGTCGCTAGTAGGAGATGTACTCGGAGCAGGATTAAAAGCATGCAGACTGACTAAAACAGCAAAAGTAATTAAGTACACAACCCGAATAGCAGATGCAACAGCCAACACCGTAATAGCAGGAAATCACTTATCTGAAAGCGTAACAAGCTTCATGGACAGTGTGGAAAAAGGACACCCAAGCTTTAAAGATTTCTGTGAAAGCGTATGTTACGGCTTTATGTTTGGAATGGCAGCAAGCAACTTAGGAGCGAATATGTCAGCCTTGAACAAAGAGCTGAAGATAACGCAAAGACTAGGCGGAGTAGCATCAAAAGCTGCAGAGAAGATAGGTGGAGCTGCATCGAGAGTAGCATCAAGAGTAGTCTCTGATTTAAAAGCGTTCCATGCAAATAATTCCGGATTTATTAATATGGAATATAAGTTTGGTGAGGGGGGAAGAAAGACATTATTGCCTGGTGAAGGTGATATAGGTATATATAAAGATTTGATTAAGGCGGGAAAAAGAGGAGATAATATTACTCCTCATCATATGCCGTCAGCCGAGTATATGTCTAAGAAAGGTATTGCAAGAAATGATGGATTATGCATGAATATGGAAATGCCTGTTCCAGGTTCTGGTGGAAGACATAGACTAACGGATACTTATGGAGGTAATATGACAGATGCAGAAAAAGCTTTTTACTATTCTTTATCTCCTAGAGATGCTTTAGCATATGATATTAAAAATCTTCGTAAAATATATCAAAATGATGGTTTGTATGATGAAATCAGACCCCAATTAATACAATATATAAAAACATCTAAAACTATAAATCCAGAGTTGTTTGAGAAGTAAGGAGCAAAAAATGAAAGATGAAATATTTAAAAATTTATACGATAATCGTATGCTAAGTAATAATTCTGAAATCGAAAAATATGAATATAATTTGAATGAATTATCAACTAATTTTTCTGAAGAAGATATTATTAGGTTGTGTTTAACCTTTGAAGATAAGACTCAAAACTCTGAAGTAATGTTTGGGGCAATTCATTTATTAGAATCCCTTTCTTCGGAGTTGGCCTATAAAAATACAATAATAGGAGTTGTTAATATGTATATAACGGCTCCTGAATGGGCAAATATCATTATTTATAGACTTTTAAATGATGAATTCTCGGTGCAAATGATTAAGTGCATATATAATCGAATAGGAAAAAATATTTCTATAAAATTTAAACAAATTCTAGAAACAATAAAAAAAGAAGATTATGATAAATTTGGTAAGAGTATTGATGTTATATTAGATTAATACTATCCAGATAAAGCATATCATTTTGGTAATTGAGATAGGTTTATATTATGAGCAGAGAAGAATTAATTGAATTGGTCGAAAAAATCATGAAATGTGAAGGTACTGAAGAAGAAGTAGATAATATGATAGATATACTTGAGAAAAATGTTATAGACCCTGAAGTGACAAACTATATCTTTTATGAAGAGAATACACCAGAGGAAGTAGTTGACAAAGCATTAGCATACAAGCCGATCATTTTATGATTGTCAATACCTTAGCACCACTAAGGCGGGAAAAACTAATAGAAATTCTCGATTTCCATATTATGGAGGTAGTAAATGATGTATAGTCTGAAAAGCATTGAGAAAATGCAAAATATAAAATTTCCAGAAGAATACAAGCGATTATATCAATCTAATTTTAGAGAAATCGGTAATAAAATTGAAATCTATGTAGGAAGTGATGTGTTTTGTATAAGAAGATTTTTAACTTCTACGGAAATTGATGATATTTTGAAAGAATTTTATGATTTTTTTGGGTATGATATAATTCCAATTGCAGAGACAGATGAGGAGGATTATATTTGTTTGTATTATAAAGAGAATATGAAAGAACCATCAATAATATATTGGAATTATGAATTAGCATTAGAAAATCCAGAAGAAGGAATATTAATTTTATATGATAGTATGTATGAATTTGAAACTAAACTGAAAAAAAATAAAATCTAATTAAATGGATGTTTAGCCAGTAGACATAAAAAATATACTGGTTTTATATGCTTTCGTAAAACATATCTAATACTAGAATTGTTAATTATAACCAATCTAACAGCACCCTCAGTACCAGCGTTATCCCTCACGAACGACAGGAAGCCTCGGATAAGTAAGTGCAAAGCACTGATGACAAGGCGACGTGTGAGCGAGGAATAATGCCGGTGCTGAGGGTGCTGCTAGATTAGATCTAAGTAGATAATAAATGTGGCTGTTGAAATTTTTTAAAAAACTTGTTGACAAGAAAAAATCAATGTGCTATTGTGGACACATCGAGGCAAAGGCGTCTCAGAGAATTTCTCTGGGATGCCTTTGTTTTTTTTTATAAAAAAATTAGCAATCTGAACGGAGGAAAGAACTATGATGGAAGCAAAAAGATTACCGGAGGAATACGGAAGTTTGGTTTTTGGCGATAAGGTGATGCGTGAACGTCTGCCTAAAGATGTTTACAAGGCTGTACATAAGACAATAGTTAACGGAACACACCTTGAGATTGATGTGGCTAACACAGTTGCTGCAGTAATGAAGGAATGGGCAATTGAAAATGGTGCAACACATTATACACATTGGTTCCAGCCTATGACAGGACTTACAGCAGAAAAGCATGACAGCTTTATATCTCCTGAGGGTGACGGAAGCATAATAATGGAATTCTCAGGAAAAGAACTTGTTAAAGGTGAGCCAGATGCATCAAGCTTCCCATCAGGAGGTCTTAGAGCAACATTTGAGGCAAGAGGATACACAGCATGGGATCCATCATCTCCGGCATTTATAAAGGATGGTTCTTTATATATACCAACAGCATTCTGCTCGTACGGAGGAGAGGCACTTGATAAAAAGACTCCACTGCTTCGTTCTATGGAAGCACTTTCAAAAGAAGCAGTAAAGATAATGAACATTCTTGGATACAAGGATGTATCAAGAGTAAATACAACAATCGGATCAGAGCAGGAATATTTCCTTATTGATAAAGAAGATTACATGCACAGAAAAGATCTTTTGTTTACAGGACGTACACTTATTGGTGCACCTGCAACAAAAGGACAGGAGATGGAAGATCATTACTTTGGAGTAATTAAGCCAAAGGTATCAGCATTCATGCATGATCTTGATGAAGAACTTTGGAAACTTGGAATACCTGCAAAGACAAAGCATAACGAAGTAGCACCTGCACAGCACGAGATGGCACCTGTATTTGAAACAGCCAACATTGCTGTAGACCATAACCAGCTTACTATGGAGGTTATGAAAAAGGTAGCTGACAAGCATGGATATGCATGTCTCCTTCATGAGAAGCCATTTGAAGGAATTAATGGTTCAGGAAAGCACAACAACTGGTCGATCTGTACAGATACAGGAATCAACCTCTTAGATCCAGGCAAGAATCCTGATGACAACATTCCTTTCCTTGTAACACTTATCGCAGTTATCGCATCTGTTGATGAGTATGCTCCACAGCTTCGTCTTTCTGTTGCTTCTGCAGGTAACGATCACAGACTTGGAGCAAATGAGGCACCACCTGCAGTTATATCAATCTTTGTTGGTGATGAGCTTACTCGTGTGCTTGAGAGCATTGAGCAGGGAACAGTATTTGAGAGAGGCGCAAAGATTAAGATGGAGATGGGAGCACAGGTTCTTCCACATATCACAAAAGATAATACAGACAGAAACCGTACATCACCATTTGCATTTACAGGTAACAAATTCGAATTCCGTATGCCTGGTTCAGCAGTATCAGTTGCTAATGCAAACATCGTTTTAAATACAGCTGTTGCTGAAATGTTCTCACGTATGAGTGCAATTCTTGAAGGACTTTCAGAAGATGAGTTACATAATAAGCTCACAGAACTTTTGAAGGAAACACTTATTAAGCACAAGAGAGTTCTCTTTGATGGTAACGGATATACAGATGAATGGATTGAAGAAGCAGCAAGAAGAGGACTTCCAAATCTTAAGTCACTTCCTGATGCAATGGTTGAATGGATTTCTGATAAGTCAATTGAGTTGTTCACATCACATAACATTTTCACAAAAGAAGAGATTGAATCCCGTTATGAGATACAACTTGAGAACTATTCAAAGTCAATTCATATTGAGTCACTGACAATGCAGGAGATGGTCAGAAAAGATTTAACATCCGGCATTTTAGCTTATGAAAATGATCTGACTAATGAGATTATAAGCAAGAAGGAAGCTCTTCCTGATGCTAAGGCAACTTTGGAACAGGGAATACTCAGAACACTTGATGATGCTTCATCGTCAATTGCAAAAGAGCTTTCAGTATTAAATGAGAAGACAATCGAAGCTGAGACAATAACAGATCCACAGAAAAAGGCAAAATTCTATGAGAGTAACGTACTTAGCCAGATGGATGAACTTCGTAAGTATGCAGATGAGGCAGAGGCTGTAATACCTGATGAATATTTAAGCTACCCAACATATGGTCAGCTCCTCTTCTCATTAAGATAAGTTAAAAGAAAAGAAAAGATGGTGATTAAATGAATAATAGTGATGAAAATTTAAGTAAAAATCCGATGTATAATGCCGACTGGTGGAAAAATGAGCATGATGCCTGCGGTATTGGAGCAGTAGTAAATATTGATGGAAAAAAAAATCACAGAGTTCTCGACGATGCATTAAGCATCGTTGAGAAACTTGAACATCGTGCCGGAAAAGATGCTACCGGTAAAGTAGGTGACGGAGTTGGTATTCTGACTCAGATTTCACATAACTTTTTTAAGAAAATTGCTAAGAAGAACGGTATGGAATTAGGCGAAGAAGGAGATTACGGTATCGGTATGTTCTTCTTCCCACGTGATGATATTAAACGCCGTTTTGCAATGAGAATGCTTGAAGTTATTGCTAAAAAAGAAGGAATAGAAGTTATCGGATGGCGTGATGTTACTACACATCCTGAACTTCTTGGTAAGGTTGCGCTTGACTGTATGCCTTACATTTCACAATGTTTCCTTAAAAGACCGGACGATGTTGAAAAGGGACTTCCTTTTGACAGAAGACTTTTCTGCGTAAGAAGAGAGTATGAGCAAAGTTCAGAGGATACATACATTTGTTCACTTTCTTCAAGAACTATTGTATACAAAGGTATGTTTTTAGTAGGACAGTTAAGAAACTTCTACGAAGACCTTATGTCTGAAGATTATAAGACAGCAATAGCTTTGGTTCACTCTAGATTTTCTACTAATACTACACCTTCATGGCAGCGTGCACATCCATACAGAATGATTGCTCACAATGGTGAGATTAATACCATTCGTGGTAATGCAGACCGTATGCTTGCCCGTGAGGAGACAATGTCAGGTGCGGTATTAACAGATGATTTAAAGAAGGTATATCCTGTTATTGCTTCATCAGGTTCTGATTCAGCAATGCTTGATAATACACTCGAATTTTTGTATATGAACGGCATGGAACTTCCATTGGCAATGATGTTAACAATCCCTGAGCCATGGAAGCATGATGATGCCATGAGCAAAGAGCGCAAGGATTTTTATCACTATTATGCAACCATGATGGAACCATGGGACGGTCCTGCGGCTATTCTTTTCACAGACGGAGAGCTTTTTGGAGCTACTCTTGACAGAAATGGTCTTCGTCCAAGCAGATACTATGTAACCAAGGACAACAGACTCATTTTATCATCAGAAGTAGGTGTTCTTGATATACCTGAAGAGACTATTGTTAAAAAGTCAAGACTGTCTCCGGGAAGAATGCTTATAGTAGATACAAAGGCAGGAACAATTTTAACAGATGCGCAGTGTAAGGAAAGATATGCAAAAGCACATCCATACGGAGAATGGCTTGACAGATATCTTCTTCATCTTAATGAATTAAATATTCCGAATAAGAAAATTCCTACACATGAGCAGGATGTCCGTGACAGATTGTATAAAGTATTCGGATATTCATATGAAGATATAAAGAATCAGATTTTACCTATGGCGATGAATGCAGTTGAGCCTACAGTTTCGATGGGAAATGATGTTCCGCTTGCAATGCTTTCTTCACATCACCAGCCACTGTTTTGTTACTTTATGCAATTGTTTGCGCAGGTAACTAACCCACCAATCGATTCATTAAGAGAAAAGATTGTTACTGATACAACAGTTTATATAGGTTCTGACGGAGATTTATTACAGGCTAAGGGCGATAACTGCCGTGTGCTTGAGATAAATAATCCGATACTTACAGGTGTTGACCTGATGAAGATAGAAGCACTTGATATGGAAGGCTTCCATACTGCAAAGGTTTCACTTTTATATTACAAAAACACACCATTAACAAGAGCACTTGACCAGTTAAACATTGCTGTTGACAGAGCTATTTCAGATGGTGCAAATATAATTACACTTTCAGACAGAGGAGTGGATGAAAACCATATGCCGATTCCTTCACTCTTAGCTGTTTCATCTGTTGAACAGCATCTGGTACGCACTAAGAAGAGAACAGCTGTTTCATTAATCCTTGAGAGCGGTGAGCCAAGAGATGTTCATCAGATTGCATGTCTTTTAGGATATGGTGTACGTGCAATTAATCCATATCTTGCACATGAATGCATAGCAGAAATGATTGATATCGGAATGATAGATAAAGATTACCATACTGCAATCGGCGACTATAATAAAGCACTGTTAAACGGTGTTGTAAAGATTGCGGCAAAGATGGGAATCTCAACTTTACAGTCATATCAGTCTGCAAGAATTTTTGAGGCTATCGGATTAAGCAAAGAAGTTATAGATGCATATTTTACCGGAACCGTAAGCCGTGCCGGTGGAATTGGCATTCGTGAGATAGCACAGGATGTTGAGATACGTCATAACAAAGCATTTGATCCATTAGGATTGCCTGTAGATTCTACACTTGATTCTATCGGATTCCATGGACTCAGAAGCGGTGATGACAAAGAAGATCACATGTATACTCCTAAGACAATAGTTACTCTTCAGCGTGCCGTAAGAGAAGGTAACTATGATCTGTTCAAAGAGTATGCACAGATGGTCGATGATGAGAACAGACCACATACTCTTAGAGCACTTTTAGAATTTATACCTGCTAAAGAACCTGTTCCTTTAGATGAGGTCGAGAGCGAAGACGAGATAGTTAAGCGTTTCCAGACAGGAGCCATGTCATATGGTTCATTATCTAAGGAAGCACACGAAGCACTTGCAATAGCAATGAACCGTCTTGGCGGTCGTTCTAACACAGGTGAGGGTGGCGAGTCTACAGACAGATTCGGAACGGAAAGAAACAGTGCGGTTAAACAGGTTGCATCAGGAAGATTTGGTGTAACATCAAGATATCTTTTAAGTGCAAAAGAGATTCAGATAAAAATGGCACAGGGTGCAAAGCCTGGTGAGGGAGGACATCTTCCTGGCAAAAAGGTATACCCTTGGGTTGCAAAGACAAGATTTTCAACACCGGGTGTAGCACTTATTTCACCTCCACCACATCATGACATTTACTCTATTGAGGACCTTGCACAGCTCATTTATGATTTGAAAAATGCTAATGACAATGCAAGAATTTCAGTAAAGCTTGTTTCTGAAGCAGGTGTAGGAACAATTGCATCAGGTGTTGCAAAAGCAGGTGCAGGCGCAATACTTATTTCAGGATATGACGGAGGAACAGGAGCAGCACCTTCATCTTCAGTTCATCATGCAGGTCTTCCATGGGAGCTTGGTCTTAGCGAAGCACATCGCTGCCTTGTTGAAAATGGTCTCAGATCACACGTTGTATTGGAGACTGACGGAAAACTTATGACAGGACGTGACGTTGCAATAGCTGCATTGTTAGGTGCAGAAGAGTTCGGATTTGCAACAGCTCCATTGGTTTCTCTTGGATGTATGATGATGAGAGTATGTTCAAAAGATACTTGTCCAGTAGGTATAGCTACTCAGAATGAAGAGCTTAGAAAACGTTTTGCAGGTAAGCCTGAGCATGTCATGAATTTCATGAAATTTGTTGCAAGACAGTTAAGAGAAATCATGAGTGTTATGGGATTTAGAACTGTAGACGAGATGGTTGGACGTACAGATTGTCTTGCTACAAGACAAAAGGGCAGACTCGACAGAGCAGCTCTTGCAGATTTGTCAAAGATTTTAAACAGTGACATTGATGCAAAGAACGAGTTAAATACTCATTTTATTGAAAAGGATGCTTATGATTTCGGTCTTAAGAATACACTTGATTCTAAGGTATTAATACCTGAATACATGAAGGAAAAAGGTAAGAAACCACAGACTATTAATGTTGATATTTCAAGTACAGACCGTAGCTTTGGTACACTTTTAGGTTCACGAATCACAGCTGATTATGATGACACACTTAAAGATGATACAGTTACCGTAGTTGCTAACGGTGGAGCCGGACAGTCATTTGGTGCATATATTCCAAAGGGACTTACACTCAGACTTTACGGTGATGCAAACGACGGATTCGGAAAAGGACTTTCAGGTGGAAAGCTTATAGTTACACCTGCAAAAAATGCAGGATATAAGGCCCATGATAATATTATTATCGGTAACGTGGCATTATATGGTGCAACTTCAGGAAAAGCTTATATCAACGGTATTGCAGGTGAGCGTTTCTGTGTAAGAAATTCAGGTGCAACAGCTGTAGCAGAAGGCTGTGGAGATCACGGACTTGAATATATGACAGGCGGACGCGCTGTAATTCTTGGTATGACAGGTAAGAATTTTGCAGCCGGAATGAGCGGTGGTATTGCTTACGTACTTGACAGGGAACATACACTTTATCTTAGAATGAATAAAGATATGGTTTCATTTACAGAGGTTACCGGTGAGTATGATATAAATGAATTAAAGAGCATTTTGACAGACTATGTAGAACAGACCGGTTCGCAGTTTGGTAAGGAAGTGCTTGATAACTTTGATTTATATCTTCCTGACTTTAAGAAAGTAATTCCAAATGATTATCAGAAGATGCTTACTGCAATTTCTCACTTTGAGGAACTTGGTATGGACGCAGAAACATCAGTTTATGAAGCATTTAAAAAGGTAACAGAGTAAAGGAGTGAGAAAAATGGGTAAGACCGGTGGCTTTTTAGAATATGACCGAAAAGAAAATGCCAAAATAGCACCTTCAGAGCGTATTAAGAATTTTTCGGAATTTTATATAATAAATGATTCAAAAGAGAGAAAATGTCAGGCAGCAAGATGTATGGACTGCGGTGTTCCATTCTGCCAGTCAGCAATGAATCTCAGTGGAATGGTAGTAGGATGTCCTTTGCATAACCTTATTCCTGAGTGGAATGATGCAATATATAACGGACAGGAAAAACACGCATTATCAAGATTATTAAAGACTAATCCTTTCCCGGAATTTACGGGAAGGGTTTGTCCTGCACTTTGTGAGAAAGCCTGTATTAACGGACAAAACGGGCAAAGTGTTACAGTACACGATAACGAAAGATACGTTATCGAGACAGCATTTGAAAATGGCTGGATTAAGCCTGTAAAGCCTTCATGCAGAAGCGGAAAAAAGGTTGCTGTTATAGGAAGCGGCCCTTCAGGAATGAGCGCTGCAGATACCTTAAATAAGAGAGGTCATCTTGTTACTGTCTTTGAAAGAGAAGACAGTATCGGAGGATTGCTGATGTATGGTATTCCTAACATGAAGATTGACAAAAAAGTTATTCTCAGAAGAAGAAAGCTTATGGAAGCTGAAGGAGTAACTTTCAAGACAGGCGTTGATGTAGGACGCGATATAACAATCGATGAATTGAAAAAAGAGTTTGATGCTATCGTAATGTGCTGCGGTGCTAAGGAACCAAGAAAGCTTAATGCAAAAGGCATTGAAGGAACAAAGGGAATTTACTTTGCGGTTGATTTCTTAACAGACGTAACAAAGAATCTTCTTGGCAACACATTAGATAAGAAGGTAGCACCTTTGGTTAAAAATAAAAATGTAGTTATTGTCGGTGGTGGAGATACGGGAAATGACTGTATCGCAACATCAGTTCGTCTTGGTGCAAAGAGCGTAACAGCACTTGAGATGATGCCAAAGCCACCTGTAGAAAGAGCGGCCAACAATCCTTGGCCACAGTGGCCAAAAACACTTCGTACCGATTATGGTCATGAAGAGGCAATTGAAAAGTACGGTGAAGATCCAAGAGTATTTGAGACGACAGTAAAGGAAGTTAAGTCTGTTAACGGCGCAATCAAAGAGATAGTTACTGTAAAAGTTCATTTTGAAAATGGAAAGTTAACAGAAGTAAAAGGAAGCGAAAAGACCTATCCTTGCGACCTTTTGTTAATTGCAGCAGGCTTTGTAGGCGCACAGGATTATCTTCCAAAGAACGCAAAAACACCACTTGGACCTAGGGGAACAGTACTTACAAAAGCAGAAGGTTCATATCAGACCAACGTTGATGGAATATTTACTGCAGGTGATATGCGTAAAGGCCAGTCATTGGTTGTATGGGCAATCGCAGAGGGGAAAGCTTGTGCAAGAGAAGTAGATGATTACCTGATGGGCTATACCAATCTGTAATTATTCTCTTGAAATATTATTATTCATTTAATCTTTTAACTTGGGCTCCGGCAAATTGATGCGAATCAATTTGCCGGGGTTTTTTGAATTTTAAAAATTAATGGAAAATTTTTATTTTTTTAAAATTGCTTGACAATAAAAAACGGAGGGGTAAAATATGGGATATATATGAATATTTGAGGAAAGAGGGCAAACTCATTGAGAGGTGGGGACGCAAAGCTAGAAGTCTAAACTGAAAAGATAGATAGTTCGGTTGCAATGATTTAGTAAATCTAGGTCATTGCATTTTTTATTTGGTATAACGCATTTTTATGCTTTATATAAAAAATGACACATTAAGAAATCGAAGTATTATACAGAATATGTTATGTCTAGAGGGACAATTACATTGTATTCACAGTATGATTCAATGTGGAGTGACTTAGATGAGGATGATGAATTAGGAGAATTATAATGAAAAAAACTGTAATAGGTATAGTTATAATTGCATTAATTACAGGCTTGCTGGTATTTTTTTATTCAAAAAATTTCTTTTATAGGGCAAGTGCTCAACAGCAAAGGTTTATGACTGAGATTGACGCGGTGAATTCCATTGTATGGTATTACGGTAATATTGATCCGGGAAATGAGATTACTTTTGAGACAAAAAAGGTAGAACACTTTAATGAAGATACAATCGGAGATACTAAAAATGAATATCAGTATCATGCCGTTGTTATTATTGATTTTGACGGCAAGATGGATTTGTCTGATGAAGAACTTCTATATATAAAAAAGTGTTGTGAAGAAAAATATTATGATTTGTTATATTACGGAACAAAGCATCTTAATCAATTTAAAGAATGTGGTTACTTTGAGTACCTTGATGAATCAGAGTGCGGATTTTCATATAATGGTTCATATTGGATTGACAGAGAAGGAATAGAATACTATTTTAATCCATATCTTCTTACCGGAATATGGACAGAAGATGATGAAGAAGAGTATGATCATAATAACAGTCATATAATGTGGAAAAATATTACTATGGATATTTATGATTTTATTAGCGTTATTTATTTCGATGAAGAAACTGATGCCAACGAAGAGAATGTAGTAGCAGTTGAAAATGAAGAGGTAAGTTAAGGAAGCGTAAAGATGATAGAATTAAGACAGATTGTAAAAGAATATAAATCAGAAGATAATTCAACGGTCAAAGCGTTACAGGGTGTTGATATTGTTTTCCCTGATAAGGGGCTTGTTGTAATTGCAGGTTCAAGCGGATGTGGAAAGACTACATTGTTGAATATCATAGGAGGCCTTGATAAGCCTGACAGCGGACAGCTTTTTTTTGATGGTATTAGAGCTGATGAAAAGGATGAAGACTGGTGGGACTCATTTAGAGCAACGACAGTTAGTTACATATATCAGGATTTTAATCTTTTTGAGAACCTTACTGTTGAAGATAATCTGAAACTTCCGTTGGAACTTAAGAATGTTGATGACACGAATAAAAAAAGTATTATCGATAACATTCTAGGAGAGCTTGGAATCAAAGATATTGAGGATAAAAAAGCAGGTAAACTCGGTGGCGGTCAGAAACAGAGAGTTGCAATCGGAAGAGCACTTGTTAATGATTCAAAGATTGTTCTTGCTGACGAACCTACAGGTAATCTGGATGAGGAAAACAGCAGAAATGTTTTTGAATTGTTAAAAAAGGTTGCTAGGGACAGACTTGTAGTTGTTGTAACACATGATACCGGAATTGCTAAGGAATATGCGGATTTATTTTTTAATATCCAGTACGGAAAAATCAAATCTGTTGAAAATATGAATCCTGATATGGACACTAACAAGGTTGAAAGCAAAGATTCTAAAGAATGCAAGTCTGCTGAAAAGTTACACAGAGGAGCTCTTCCTTTAAATAACTGTCTTGGTTTTGCACTGGAAGCAATAAAGAAAAGAAAAGTCAGATGCATTGTTTCTGTATTAATATTCAGTATAACCATGATGATTACTCTGGTAATTGTTAATGCGGTATTTAGAAGAGACAGCATTTCAATAGTCAATAATATAGATAAGAATAATGAGGTAATTATTCCTCTGATGATGGATATCCCTGAGAATTATTCAAAGCTTACAGGAGAAGAGAATATCAATCGTGGTGAAGAATTCTACAAAGTAATATCTGATAGTATTGATAAAAGTCAGATTATAAAGCTTGGCTATAATATGGATATAACTTGTGATAATGATGAAGATGTAAGTGCATTAGCTATGTATGTAACTGCGGATAATGATAAGTATATGCAATACACCGGAGATTTTCCTGATAATGAAAATGAGGTTATGCTTTCTGAAAATGTGGCTAAAGAGTGCTTTGGAACACTGGATGTAATAGGAAAGAATATATCCGTTGGAGAAGGTGAATTTGTTATTACAGGCGTCCTTTTGGAATTATGTAATACTAAGATAGATGAAATATATTCTAATGATGATGACGAATATGGATTGTACAACAAATTGATTATATTTAATGATTCTTATCTGGTAAGCAGAAGTTTATGTATCCCGTTATTTGGTCTTATTGGAAAGAACAACTTGTTTTATCAGGCAACTGTGGAAAATAAAATTGATGTAGCAGGTGATGATTTGCAGCTTGTTGCAGGACGTCTTCCAAGTAAAGATAACGAAATTGTAATTTCAGATGATCGTATAACTGATGGAATTCTTTCTGAAGATGAAGCAATAGGATATAAACAAAGCTTATATGATTTATCTGATTCAAAATACGAATGTTCATACTGGAACCATATAAATTTGTTCGATTATGTTGGAGAAGAAGTTGAGATAGTCGGAATCGCAAGCGGAACAAGTGATGTTTATGTTACAAAGAATTTGTATGAAAATATTTTTGAAAAATATGAAGCTTTTTATGCAAAAAAATATGGAATGTTATATGATAAAAAGACTGCATATAAAGATTTTGATAAACTTTTAGACCAGGATGTTAAGATTAATGACAGTATGTATAGCAGTGTTTTTGATTTAATAGATGGAATAAAAGATTTCAAGATTTATTTGATTGGTACTATGATTGTGCTTTTTGTTCTGACTTTGTTACAGATGATATCGCTTTATTCATACAGCATCAGTGATAATAAAAAGACAATTGGTATACTTAGAACATTGGGAATTGATAAATCCGGCGTATACAAGATTTATGTTGTTGAGTGTGTAATGATATCAGTAATATCAATTATCATATCAAGCGTATTAAATTGTGTTATTATAAGCAGTTTGAATGGATTTATAGATGATGAACTGATTTGTATAAGTAATTATCATTTCTTAAATGCGCGAATAACTATCATGGCTATTGTTACATCTGTTTATATTTTACTTAGCTTCCTTTCAGTCTACATACCTTTGAAAAAGTTTTCTAAGAAGAAAATAATGGACCTTGTTAAGTAGTTAATAAATATGCTTGACGATATCAAAAAAACTATTTACTCTATTAAGGGTAAATAGTTTTTTTACATATTAAATTACAAAACAATTATGGAGAATTACATGGGGAAAAGATTGTTTATAGCGGAAAAGCCCAGCGTTGCCAGAGAGTTTGCAAAAGCACTTAAGGTAAGTGGCGGTAACCGTGATGGATATATAGAAAATGAAGATACAATCGTGACCTGGTGTGTCGGTCATCTTGTTACGATGAGCTACCCGGAAGTGTATGATCCGGCTATGAAGAAGTGGTCGCTTGAGACGTTGCCGTTCATACCGGATAAGTACCTTTATGAGGTTATTAAGGATGTATCGAAGCAGTTCAACATTGTAAGCGGTCTTCTTAACAGAGAAGATGTTGAACACATATATGTGTGCACCGACTCGGGACGTGAAGGAGAATACATTTACAGACTTGTTGATATGATGGCGGGGGTAAGTGATGCCAAAGATAAGCGAAGAGTCTGGATTGATTCCCAGACAGAAGAAGAGATTATGCGAGGCATTCGCGAAGCAAAGCCTATAGGTGAATACGATGCGCTGTCTGACGCTGCATATCTTAGGGCTATAGAGGATTATCTTATGGGTATCAATTTTTCGCGAGTGCTTACTCTTAAGTACGGTAATCTTGTGTCAAATGAGCTCAACAAAGGCAAATGGTCTGCCATAGCAGTAGGTCGTGTAATGACATGCGTTCTTGGAATGGTTGTAAGAAGAGAGCGAGAGATTCGTTCATTTGTTAAGACTCCTTTTTACAGAGTTATTGCTACACATAAGATGCAGGAAGCCGCATTTGACGGCGAGTGGAGAGCAGTTGAAGGTTCAAAATATTTTGGAACGCCGGCACTTTACAAAGAGAATGGCTTCAAGAAAAGAGAAGATGCTAACGCTCTTATCGATATGATAATGGCAGGCGAGAAGAACGAGTCAGGGGAAGTTATTGCCAAAGTTGCATCACTTGAAAAGAAAAAGGAGAACAAAGCGGCACCGCTTCTTTTTAACCTTGCCGAGCTTCAAAATACATGTTCAAAAATGTTTAAGATAAGTCCTGATGAGACACTTAAAGTCGTTCAGGAATTGTATGAAAAAAAGCTTGTTACATATCCAAGAACCGATGCCAGAGTGCTTTCAACGGCAGTGTGCAAAGTTATAGATAAGACTTTGTCGGGACTTAAAAGGTTTACTCCTGCAACAGCATTTGCAACGGAGATTCTTGAGAACAAGATGTATGTCGGACTAGAGAAGACCAAGTACGTTAACGACAAGCAGATTACGGACCACTATGCAATAGTTCCGACAGGACAGGGATTTGAATCATTAGGAAAGCTTAGTAAACTTTCAATGGGCGTGTATATGGTAATCGTTCGAAGATTTTTAAGCATTTTCTATCCGCCTGCCGTATATCTTAAAGTAGGAGTTGTTACACAGGCATCCGGTGAAAAATTCTTTGCTAATTTTAAAGTGCTTAAGGAAGAAGGATACCTAAAAGTTGCAGGCAATCCTGAAAAGAAAAAAGCTAATAATGCGAATAATAACACAGATGGCAATAATGCCGAAAATGATAATAATGCAAAGAATGGCACAGAAGAAACTGATTCTGCTGAGAGTGATGAGATAAGTAACGAGGCGCTTTTAGAACTTGTGCTTTCCTTAAAGAAAGGCGACAATATTGTTATCGGTAATCTTGTAATTAAGGAAGGAGAAACTTCTCCTCCAAAGAGATACAGCTCAGGTTCTTTAATTCTTGCAATGGAAAATGCAGGACAGCTCATTGAAGATGAAGAACTTCGTGCACAGATTAAGAGTAACGGTATCGGTACGAGTGCAACAAGAGCAGGTATTCTTGAAAAGCTTGTTAAGATTAACTATCTTAAGCTTAATAAAAAGACACAGATAATAACGCCGACACTACTTGGAGAAGGTATATTTGATGTAGTCAGCTGCTCAATATCATCACTGCTTAACCCTGAGCTTACCGCAAGCTGGGAAAAAGGTCTGGCATATGTGGAACAGGGAAAGATAAGCAAAGACGAATACATGACAAAACTCACATCATTTGTAACAAGAATGACGGATGGTGTAAAAGGGCTCAACAACCAATACATGATAAGAAACATTTTTTCAGGTTACGGTCAGATAGAGAACAAGAAAAATTAACTGTTAATACACAGATTGGTCACAAACTTCCTTCAAAATTACAATAAGCATTTCAAAAAAAGGCTTTTGTTAATATTGAAGGAGGTTTTTTTATGAAGAATAATAAAGAAAGAGTGATTACAATTATTCCACTTGTTGTTCTGATTATTGCAATTGGATTGCTGGTGTTTGTAAAGATTGTCGAAGACAAGAAAAACAAAAGTGATAGTACACAGACTGAATACAGTGAAAATACAGATGCTTCAGACGGTAAGTCCGCATCTGATGATAATGGAAAATCGGAAGATGAATCAGATGACGGTGACACACAAAAAGAAGTTGCACAGGCAGTAAGTGTTGAATATAAGAAAAGGGACATCGATGATTCCACGCAAGGCGAATCTGTTATATTTTCCGAAGATGGCGTAAAGACTTCATCTAATGGTGTAACAGTCGATGGAACAAATATTACAATCACCAAAGAAGGTAATTATGTTTTATCCGGAAAATGCACTGATGGAAGCATTCTTATAACTACGGATGAAAATGCAGATGTACATATAATATTTAACGGACTCGAACTTACCTGTAATGACGGCCCTGTTATCTCAGAAACAACAGGTGTAAAAGTTGTCTACACAATCGCTAAAGACACAACCAATACACTTTGCTGCAACGCTGAATTAGAAAACGATGACTCGTCTGATGATTCTTCAACGGATGAATCTGTAACTGACGAATCTGTAACTGACGAATCTGAATCAGATGGTTCAACATCGGATGATTCTACATCAGATGCATGTATTTATGGGAAAGGGAGCATTACATTTAACGGAAGCGGAACACTTAACATCAAGAGTACAGACTGTAATGCAGTCAAGTCAAAAGATAACATTAAAATAGTTAATGGAACCATTAACGCAGATGCAGGCAATAACGCCATTGTTGGAAAAGACAGTGTTGCAATAAAAGCCGGCACACTCACAATAAAAGCCGGCAAAGATGGCATTAAAAGCGACAAAGAAGATAATGAAAAAGGATATGTTGTAATAGAAGGCGGCAACATTAATATAACAGCCGAAGATGATGGAATAGTAGGATATTCACTTGTGCAGTTTGATGGCGGCAATATAACAATCAACGCAAAAGATAAAGGTGTAAACTGCGACGGAACAGTTCTTTATGATGCAACCGATTTAAAAGTCGAAAAATCAGAAGAAGGAATTCAAGGTTGCTATATAATAATTAATGGCGGCGTAATAGACATTACAGCATCTGATGATGGACTTAATGCAACCGCAGGAGGTGGCAGTGAATTTAGTGGTGGAAACTTTGGAGGTGGAAACTTTGAAGGTGGAAACTTTGAAGGTGGAAACTTTAATCCCGGCAACTTTGATAAGAATGACTTTGATAAGAGTGGGGGTGACAAGGAAAATTTCAATAAGGAAAATTTCAATAAGGAGGATTTCAATAAGGAGGATGTAGATAGCGAGAATTTTGACAAAGATAATATTCTAAAGAGAGATTTTAATCAGGGTGATGCGGATGAAAGCAACTTTGAAAAAGGAGATATGCCAAAGAGAGATTTCAATCAAGGTGATGTAGATAAGGGAAACTTTGCACTGGGTTCGTCAATTGATTCATATTGTTACATTGAGATTAATGGTGGAACAGTAAACATTAATGCAAGTGGCGATGGACTTGATTCTAATGGTGATATATACATTAATGGTGGAGAAGTATATGTTGATGGTCCGGTTAATAATGGCAATGGTGCTCTTGATTGTGGTGATAACAATAATAGCATCGTGATGAACGGTGGGGTACTTCTTGCAATAGGCAGCAGTGGAATGGCAGAATTTCCATCATCTGATTCTAAGGTTTATACACTTGCTATGACCCCAGATTCACAAAAATCAGGAACCGTAATAACAATTAAAGATTCAAATGGCAATGAGATATTCTCCTACACAGCCAAAAAATCATTTGCATCAATATGTTTTGCATCAGAAAAACTTGAGAAAGATCAGAAATATACAATCTACCTTGATGGTGAAGAATACACTACCATAACAATAGATGATATTGTTTCCAGTGATGGTAAAACATCAACAGAAGGCGGATTCGGGAGAGGTGGCTTTAATGGAGGAGGCTTCCCGGAAAGGACAGAAAGAGCGTTTGAAGGAGAAGAAGCTAATGAATGAAAAGATGAAGAATGAGAATGTTAGCCTGAAATTCACCTGAGAGCGAAGCGCAAGCGTGAGGTGTGAAAAACAAGAATAAAAAAGGAAGCCAAGGTAGCCAAAAATTCACCTGAGAGCGAAGCGCAAGCGTGAGGTGTGAAAAGCAAGAATAAAAAAGCAAGCCAAGGTAGCCTGAAATTCACCTGAGAGCGAAGCGCGAGCGTGAGGTGTGAAAAGCAAGAATAAAAAAGCAAGACAAGGTAGTCTGAAATTCACCTGAGAGCGAAGCGCAAGCGTGAGGTGTGAAAAACAAGAATAAAAAAG
>CACXFB010000026.1 GCA_902766825.1 uncultured Lachnospiraceae bacterium | reverse complement strand
GACACGGAAAATATTAAAAAAGCCGATATCACACTTAGCTTCTTCCTCACTTTAATTCCTCCTTAAAGCTATAGAATTATTTTACCACTAAGTGTAATAATCGGCAATGATTTTATGATTATTACTGCTGTTTTGTGTCTATATTTGCTGTATCGAGTTCAAACCAGAATTCAACACCGTCTTCATGATTCAATGCACCACATTCCCTGTTGTGGGAATTCATAATGGCTTTTACAATTGAAAGGCCGACACCGCTTCCGCCATACTCTCTTGTTCTTGCCTTATCTACCTTATAGAACTTAATCCATATGTTCTCAAGTTCACTTTCCGGTATAGTATTTCCTGTATTAAATACACTTACTCTCAAAACATCTTTTTTCGAAACAAGTGAAATTTTTATTATTCTTTCATTATCGAGATGATTAAGTGCATTGCTTATATAATTGGTTATGACTTCTTCAATCATGTATTCATCAGCGTATACATACACAGGCTTTTCGTAATCAAATATTACTTTTGCATCCTTTTGTTCAATCAGGATTCCCGTTGAATCAAGAATACCTTTTATAACTTCAACAATATCAAATCTTTCGATGGAAATAATGTTTTCGCCAAACTCAATATTATTAAGATCAAGCAGTTTCTTAACCATTGAATTCATCTTGTTGGATTCATCTATAATAACGTCGAGATAGAAATCTCTGCTTTCTTCATCGTCATTAATATTATCTTTAAGCCCTTCCGCATATCCCTGAATAAGAGCAATCGGTGTTTTAAGCTCATGAGAAACATTTGATAAAAATTCTTTTCTCATCTCGTCAATCTGAATTTTGTTCTGAATATCCTTTTGCAATTCATTGTTGGCATTTTTAAGCTCAACAATAGTACGCTCAAGAGTATCGGACAAAAAATTCATATTCTCTCCAAGCTGACCTATCTCATCCTCGGTTTTCACCTCATAATGAGCATCAAAATCAAGTTCTGACATTCTTTTGGCTATATGTGCAAGGTCAAGTATCGGGTGACTGAAACTTCTGCTTACAAACAGCATTACAACAAAACCGATAAAACCGGCGATAATACCTATATACGCAAGAAATTTATTGGAAATATCAACGCTTTCCTGTATACTGTCAAAGTTCGAACTCATGTATACATACAGACCGTTATCAAGATTACCTTCAAGCTCAATCTCGTAAGAATTGATTCGCTGGTCAAGCACTTTATATATACTGTACTTCTCAAATTCACCCATAAGAGTTGAATCACTCTCCGAACCTTTATCATTCGGATTGTTAACCGGCTCCTTATTATCCTTTACATTCTTATTATTGTTTACCTGATTATCGTTTTTTTTCTCATTTTTTTCGTTCTGTGTATTATTAAAGAATTTGTCAGGAAAATATTTGATTATCTTACTGAAATTATAATTTCTTTTTTCTCTTGAAACATAGTCAGGATAAATATACTGAATTCCTGTTTTATCATTAATACTTACGAGATTATTGTTTAAATCAAAAACGTACACGTTAACATTTGAAACCGAACATATTCTCTCGATTTCTTTAGTTGTTGCCTCGTCAAGTCCGTTGCCGTCATAATCAGCAAAAACCCGGTTAATATAATCATAGGTTTCACCTAACTTATCCATCTTTGATTTTTCATAGAAACTTGCTAAAAATGTTTTGTTCATTATCCAGCACAAAAGCACAACTGAAGTGATAACTATTATAGTTATGCATGAAAGTTTTGTTCTGATGGAATAATTAAATCTTTTTTTTGATTCTTTTTTTTCTTTTTTCTTCTTTTTCTTATCCATCTTCTCTACTTCCCCTCTGTCTAGTCATCTTCCGGTGTGAACTTGTATCCCATGCCCCATATTGTCTTAATGTAGTTTCCCTTACTGCCCATTTTACTTCTCAGCTTTTTGACATGAGTATCTATTGTTCTTGCATCTCCGAAATAATCATAATTCCACACACTGTTAAGAATCTTCTCTCTTGAGAGTGCCACGCCTTCATTTGAGATAAAATAAGCTAAAAGTTCAAATTCCTTAAAACTTAAATCCACAGCTTTATCATCAATCGTAACCTGATGTGCAGTCTTATCGAGTCTTATTCCTCCCGACACAATCACATCTTCTTCCTGATTGGTACGTCTAAGAATTGCTTCAACTCTGGCAACAAGTATCTTAGGGCTGAACGGCTTTGAAATGTACTCATCAACACCTAAGTTAAAACCGAGTAATTCATCTCTTTCATCAGATTTTGCAGTCAGCATAATAATCGGAACCTGTGAATATTGTCTTATCTCCTTGCATACCTGCCATCCATCCATCTTAGGCATCATTACATCAAGGATAATCAAAGATATATCATTGTTTTGAAAAAATATATCCACTGCATCCTCACCGTTATCAGCTTCTATAACGTCAAAATTCTTCTTATTGAGAAAGTCCTTTACCAGTTTTCTCATCCTGGCTTCATCATCTACAACCATTATCTTAAGATTTCCCATAAATACCTCCGTTTCCATACTCCTCATCTTGTTACAAGACATATTAGCATCATTTTATGTTTTAAATGTGAAAAATCAGCTATCCGCTTCATTTTCTTTCATTTCGATTGCTTTTTCTCGTTCTGTCAGCTCCTGATTCCACTCTTCATACTCATCTATAACCTCATCTTTTGCCCGGTTATATGTAAGGGTGTCGCTTTTTAATGTAAAAATAAACATAACTACAATACATATCGCCATAATTACAACCGTACATTTAAGAATAAAATTAGTATCTTTAATTTTTTGTTCATTCAAAGATTCTTTTGTATTTTTTCTTATTCTGTTGCTGTCCGTAACAAATAAATCCTTATTATTTTCTTTTGCAGTTTTCTTCTCTTCATCTTTAGCGACGTAATCCCTGTAATCAAGTACAGGAATATCAAGCCCTGCTGTCTGTTCGTTCATTATAAGAATATCCCTTAACTGTTTAAGAAAAGAAAATCCCACTGCTGTCTTAAATGTTTTCTTTGTAATCAAGGCATTAAAAATTTTTAAAACTATATCAGGGTCTGATAAATCAATTTTTGCAGATATAGCTTCTATATTTTTTTCGTCGCGCAAAGCACTTTTATATTCAACTTCATTAGAAAAAACAATTCCGGATACAACATATTCCTTGTCCATAAAAAATCAACTCCGTCAATAAATATTACTATAAATTATATATTGAATTACACGTCAATGTCAAAAGAAAGCGCAAACTTTCGCTCACCCTGCAAAGTTTTTAATTTTCGACAGAATATTTGTCAAATTTGTGTTTAAAAAAAACTTCATTAGTGTTATAATAATACAAAACGAACAATTGCTATTGCTAAGGAGGATTTACATTATGACACAGAGTTTTGTCCAGTACTTGAATGTTGGTTTAGGACTCATCAATAATACAGAACCTGTATCTGAATGGAACATTGACGAGGCTATCGAAGCAGCCCTTACATTAGATGATTCCACAATGGACGTACAGATTATTGGTTTCCGTTTTTATGACATTGAAACTACAACTAACAACGTTATCAGAAGAAGTGGTATCTACTATCTTTCAGGAGAGATTTTCACATTCCCAAAAGTTGATCAGGATATTACAAACTTCATGAAGAACACCAATGCTGATTTCCCAAGAGGACAGCAGCTCATTAAGATTATGAAGCCATACTGCCTCGTATATCGTTACAACGATGATGACACTATCGTTGATACAGCAGCAGTGCTTGCTAAGATTCAGGGCAAGAAGGAACAGGAAAGACTTATCCAGCTTAAGCAGGATATCATCCAGTACAAGAACGACCTTCTTCAGGAACTTAAGAATGTTTGCGATTCTATCGAGAACAGCAGCTATCATACAATCGACCTTGTAGAATTAGATGCTACAGGTTATCCAAAGGCACTTAACATCCTCAACGATAACGGTGATTTCGGTAAACATATAGAGCATTTAAGAAATACAAGACTGGAGATACTCACTATCGAAAAGAAGCTCAATAACGGAGCTGAAGAACAGGCATAATTAACATACAGCAGTATAATTTAACCCTGCCGTAATTTTCTCGGCAGGGTTTTTAATAATCTAAAAAGGAGGTTTTGTCATGTCTAAGTTTAAAACAGGTACTTTGGCAGGTGCTCTTATACTCGCACTGGCTTATTCATTTTATGCGTGTGATACAAATGATTCTGTTAAAACTGATGACAAACAAATAACCTCTACTTCTACACCTACAGGCGAAGTTGCACCTGTATTTTCTGATAATGCATCTTCTCACAGAACAGATATGACCGATTCCCCTGTTACTACGAAAGATTCTACTAAAGATGTGACTTCATCAGGCAAGGCAGGTCCATCAGATGATGTTAGTTTAAGTGAAAGTGGTTCTGATAAGCCGGTTTCATCACAATCAGGCGATAACCAAAAACCAGGCAATGGTAACACAACCGATAAACCTGCAAAGACTGACGCTCCTACCCCATCTCCAACTCCGGTTCCTGCTACAAAAGCTCCTGCAACAGAGAAACCTTCTACAGCCGTGCCTACAATAGCCACAAAAAAACCAACTAAAAAACCGACCGAAAAGCCAACACCTAAACCTACCCAAACACCCGAAGTTATAATTCCTACAATCTACAGTGTTGACACTCCGGGCAATGATGTTTATGCCAATGATGACCGTACAGTTAAAGTTGATGCGTCAAATACTTCAAAAGGCTACATTGCAATAAAATATTCAGGCAGCTGCGGTAAAGTAAAAATCATTATTTCTAAAGGTGACAATAAATATACTTACAACGTAACCAAGACAAGTTATGAATACTTCCCATTATCTTGTGGCAACGGAACTTACAGTGTCGGTGTCTATGAAAATGTTTCCGGCAACAATTACATGCCGGTATTTCAGGAAAATATATCTGTAAGCCTCTCTGATTCTGATTCACCATTTTTATATCCAAATCAGTATGTATGGTTTACACAAAATTCTGCAGTAGTTAAAAAATCTGCACAAGTCTGTGCCGGTTGTGAAAGTGACTTTGAAAAGATAAGCAGCATATTTGATTATGTAACATCTAATATATCCTACGATTATGACAAAGCTTCATCAGTAACATCAGGATATCTTCCTGACATATCTTCCATTCTTTCTTCAAAGAAAGGAATCTGTTTTGATTATGCCAGCGTATTTGCTGCAATGTGCAGAGCCCAGGGTATTCCCACAAAGCTCGCAACAGGTTACGTTAATCAGAACAGTTCCATGGTTTATCACGCCTGGAATTATGTCTACACACAGGAAAAAGGATGGGTAACCGTATCATTTTATCTAAATAAAAAAGGCTACAACCTTGTGGATGCAACCTTTTATTCAACTATAAGTGACAAAGAATCTGCCGCTGATTTTATCAATGATAATTCCAATTATCAGGCTTATCAGTATTATTGATTCAGCCTAATCTCTTTTTCATAAGTTCAGGGTTTTTAGAAAACAGTATTGCGTTTTCTTTACTTATTATACCCTCTCTGTACAATCTTGTGATATCTGCATCCATTGTCTGCATTCCTTCAGATGACTGCAGTACAGTATCTATCTGATGCATCTTTTCTTCACGTATCATATTTCTTATTGCATTATTTACTTTCATTATCTCAAATGCAGGTACAAGTCCGCCATCAACTCTTGGAATCAACTGTTGTGACACTACCGCCTGAAGTACCATGGATAACTGAACTCTGATCTGATGATGCTGTGTGGCAGGAAAAACATCTATAATTCGGTCTATTGTGTCTGCCGCACCGATAGTATGAAGTGTTGCCAATATAAGCTGTCCTGTCTCTGCCGCCGTCATGGCAATATTAATTGTCTCATAATCTCTCATTTCACCAACAAGAATTACATCGGGAGCCTGTCTGAGAGCGGCTCTTAATGCTTTGGCATAATCCATTGAATCGATATTGATTTCTCTTTGACTAATAATTGATTTTTTGTGTTTATGAAGGTACTCTATCGGATCTTCTATTGTTATAATATGTCCGCTTCTTTTTGAATTGATCTGATCAATCATACATGTAAGTGTTGTTGATTTTCCGCTTCCGGCAGAACCTGTAACAAGCACTATTCCTTTATTCATGCCTGCAATTTCCATTACTTTATCCGGAATGTTAAGCTCTTTATAATCCGGCATCTCAAACATAACATTTCTAAGAACCGCTGCCAGTGATCCTCTTTGTCTGTATACATTTGCCCTGAATCTTCCTGTCCCCGGAATGGAAAAAGAAAAATCCAGTTCACATTTTCCGTCTTCAATAAGGCATTTATCATACCCTGACAAATCAAATATCTGTTCAATAAGTGTGTACGTATCATCCGGTGTTAAAAAGTATCCTTCATCTCGTATTACCTGCCCGTCAATTCTATAAGCAATAGCAGCTCCAGACACAATAAAAATATCTGATGCTCTTCTTGTTATCGCTTCATCAAGATAATAAGTTATATCATTCATAATCTTTCCTTCCAATCCATCCATATAATATTAAACAACTTCTTTTAAATTGTACCATCCCAAAGTTTTAATCCCTGTTCTTCTTCATCTTCCCCGCTTATAACCGACCATTTATTGATGTTAACGGTACCATTAATCTCATCATTTTCAATTTCGACCTGTAAATCCATCGAATCATTAATACCCACATTATAGCAAATAATTAGTTTCCCGTTATTATCCGCAACACTTTTTATATTTTCCATGCCGGTTAATTGCATTCTTTTGTCTATTGTACTTGCGGTCACGTCAAGACATATCGCTCTTATCTGTTCGTAAAGCTTAACAGCTTCACCATCTGCCTCGTAATATTGTTTTAGATATTCACATCTTTTTTCACTAATCTGCCGGTTAGTTCTTGAGGTCATAAACCCTTGTGTTGCAAATATCGTAAGACATAAGGCAAGAGCAACCATAACAATAGACATAAAACCCACACCTGTCTTTGCGTTATCACTCATCCTGCTCCTTACCTCCTAAACCGCTTCCTGCCGTCATGCTCTTTGATGCAGTTGCCTTAATGCTGTAAATCTCTTTACCATCTTCAAAATCTTCACCGGTAAATACTATTTCAATGTTACTTACATCCGCCAGATTTTCATCATCATCTACGCTTATCGTACATGTAATTATTCCTGTATCGGCAACCATAAAATCTTTATCAAGATTAATGCTTACCTTATTGTCTCTTATGTTGTAATTACCGTTACCAAACGCACTGGTTAAAGATTTTTTATAATCAAAAGTTGACTTGTAACTGTCAATAAATTTTCCCGAACAATCTGCTGCCATGTTTTCATATTGTGAAATTATCATATTTTTATTAGTCAGTGAATAAATATACATGATAACCGTAGCAACAATACTCAAGAAAAACAAAACTATTATAATCTCCATAAAGAGATGGGTATACCGGCCTTTTACGTTACCTTTCATAATCACTGCTCCATTGTTATTCCCGTATATACATGAACTGTCGATGTATATGTATGATTATCACTTACTACACTTATTACAAGATTGTCAGAATCATTTACATCAAACCTGACATTATCAATTCTTACAATCTTTTCTCCTTTGCCCTGTATAAACGGCTTATCAGCTTTCATAAGATCTTCATATACATAACCGTCATAGTAATATATTATCGTCTTGTACATCATAGAATCATCATGAAGGCAAAGATAACTTATATCACCTTCATTATGTATTTCAACACCTTTGTTATCCATGGAATGCACCTTGTTGGCAATGTAACAAAGAGCCGTATCCTTGCAGTACACTTTATCGGTGTTTTCCTCTATTTTGCTATAGCTTGACGCAGCCGTAAATATCAGCATCATGGACATAATAATCATTAGTGCCATCAGACTGAAAAAACATATCAGTCCTATGTAATTTCCGCTTTTATTCTTTATCATTCTTTCTCCTGATTTACAACAAAAACCTCGTACGAAGGGTACAGATTGGAACCAATCATCTCGTAGTGAATATAGAACTCATTTTCATCGTATGTGAATTCGTAATTATCCTTCATATATTCCACACTCGGAGGATATCTTCCTTCGATGGAATAACACAAGGTTACGGTCTTTGAAATCTTCTCTTTTAGGGCATTCTTTCGTACATCTTTCTGATTAGCAATCTCATGACTTATATATATACTTATCAGTATTAAAAATGCTAATAGAATCGCAAATGCAACCAAATATCTTGCCCACTTATATCTTCTGGTATGAATCCAAATGTTTCTCATAGTTTTTCCTTTTAGTCTAGATATTACCCATAACACTCATTAGTGGCAACATAACAGTAACAAGAACAACTCCAATAATAATAGTAACTGTTGCAATAAGAACAGGTTCAATCATGGAAACAACGCCTGAAAGCCTGTCGTCAAGCTTTTCATTGTACTTATCTTTGATCTTTTTCCATGCATCCTCATACACGCCTGTCTTATATGCTATTTTAAGCATCTTTGAATATATTACGTTAAATATTGAAGCCTCTGTTATAACTCCTGCAAATGATTCAAAGTTATCAAGTTTTTCCTTACATTCTAATAACTTTGCTTCAAGCTTTTTGTTATTATTAAGGTCAATTGCATACTCGATTGAGGTTGCTGTATCAACACCGCTTTTTATCATAAGATACATGGCATTAGCAAATCGTGTAACAGCATAATCATATGCTATCTTATTAATCCCGGGGAAATTGCCAAGCAATCGTATGAACTTATCATTTTTTCTTACCACTTTCGTCATTACAAACAATACTATTACTCCTAAAAGAAGTAAGAACAAAACAATCATCGCACATATTCCAACTGTTGTAGATAAATTAACCGACTGGCTTACCGACTCTGACAATACCGGATCAAAATGTTCAAATATCTGGACAAAAACCGGTAATATCTTAATTACCAAGGCACTAACAACCAAAAACATCATTATAACAATCATAAGAGGCTGCATAATAGCATCATGGATATTTCGCTTAAGTCTTGATTCGTTTTCATAATATGTTGCAAGATTATCAAGGACTTCATCAAGTCTACCTGTCATCTCACCTATTTTGACCATTTTAATCACGTATTCAGGAAATACTCCCGCATTTTCAAGTGCTGTATAAAAAGGCTTTTCCTCATACAGCGTCTTTGAAATCTCTTTTAAAATTTCCTTGCCAACTACACTTTTCATATCTTCCTTAAGCGCATCAACTCCGTCATGCAGAGCAACTCCGGTTCTTAGTATTATAGAAAACTGAGAACAGAAAAATGACAACTCTTCTGAATTTAACATGGTAATCTTCATTCGCATTACTCCAAATTATTCTTTTCAAGAATCTTCTTAATTAACTCCGGTACTTCTTTTTGCATACTTGCATCAAATGCCTGCGACTCAAATTTGTTAATTGGAACAGGTCTGGAATAAAAATATCCCTGGGCTGTTGTACAGCCAAATTCCAAAAGCATTGCTGCCTGCTCCACATTCTCAACACCTTCTGCTACAATCTTAAGATTAAGCTGTTTTGCAAGAGCAATAATAAATTTTACTATGACCTTTCCATTTTCAGAGTTACCGGCTCTTGTAAGGAAAGCTCTGTCTATCTTAAGTTCATCAAGACACATATTCTCTAACATGTTCAATGAAGAATAGCCTGAACCAAAGTCATCCATTGCAATCTGGAATCCCATGTTACGCATTTTATTAAGCATTCTGTTCATGGCCTCTGAATCATCGTACATTACTGTCTCCGTTACTTCCAATACAAGCAGATGTCGTGGAAGGTTATACTCATTTAACAAACTGATAATCTTATCACACAGGTTATCATCAAACATGTGAAGTCTTGAAACATTGACCGATATCGGAACCGGTTTGTAACCGTCATCAATCCATCTTCTAAGTATCTTACAAGCTTCTCTCCAGATAAACTCATCAACTTTTGTAACAAAACCATTACGTTCAAAAAGAGGAATGAATCTTGCAGGTGATATTACTCCCTCCACAGGATGATTCCATCTGACAAGAGCCTCGGCTCCGTTAATCTTAGATGTTCTTATATCATACTGCGGCTGCAGATAAGCTTCGAACTGTCCGCTTGCAAGAGCAGTCTCCATCTGGCTTTCAAATTTTCTCTCATAGAGAAGGTTTCTTCTCATGTTATTATCATAAAAAGCGTATCTTTTAAGAGTACTTCCCTTAATCTTCTTAAGAGCAATATTAGCCCAGTCACAAAGTACACTTGGCGCTGTACTTCTGTCCTCTATAACACATATACCAAAATAGGTTGAAAGACGATATTTTGCATCATATGAAGACAAACCTTCAACAATCTTATCAATCATCGAGATTACTTCTTCGATATTTTTGTATCTTACACACATACAGAAAATATCTGAATTCATTCTTCCGTACACACCATGATTGATTATGTATTCACGTATAACCGCTGCAGTATGTTTAAGTATTTCATCACCGGTATCATATCCATACAAATCATTGATAAGTTTGAATTTATCAATATCCATTCTTACCATGGCCAGATTATACTCCGTCTCGTTCTTTAAAAGTTCAAGACAACACTTATAGAATTCATCAATGTTATAAATTCCGGTAAGTTTATCAAACTTTGCTTTGTTACGAATATCCTCTTCACTTGTTTCAAGAGCACGATTAAGTGTTAACAGTCTGCTGTTAATATTCATCTGAGAATTGTAATCTTCATCAGTTCTTATAAGTGCCAGAAAGACCTTTTCACCAATTCTGTCCGTAACATCAATAATATGTATAATACTCCATTTTTCACCGCCATCTTTTTTTGCCTGTCTGAAATACATCATAATAGGCTCTTTGTTGCTGTCAAAATACTTGATAAGGTTAGTCGGTGAAAGCATCTCAAGCATCGACAGTCTGTCATCCTCAATAACGTAATTATCAAGAAGTCCTGTTAATACAGTGTTATAATTTTCTTCAAATGAAGTGAATTTGAGCATACTGTCATCTTTGCAAAACAAAAGCTTAAGCTTATCATCTTCAACATCATATTCCATTATCTCATCGAAAATGTACTCTGCACTAAGTCGTTCTTTCAGCTCCATAATACGCTGGATTTTTAACTTTTCACGTTCAATGACACTGCTTGTTATATTGTATTGAACCATGACGATATATCTGTAAATATCATGTCTGGTATCGAGCGCAAATGCCATCTTACGAATGTGCTTAACCTTACCAATCATCTCAGTTGCATATATGTATTCAACCGTATTTGCCGGCGTGCTTGCAAGTGCAAGCTCCATAAGTGAATCTTTTGAAAAATGCACTTTATATTCATCTTGCATGTCATCAGCCACAAAAGACAAATCCGATACAAACTTGGTGTTAAAATAATCTTCACCCTGTTCAATTAATTCAACCGAACCGTTATCAATCACATAACGTTTGAATCCATCATTGTTCATATTAACAACAACAAAAGATTCACACTCATTATCGCTAAGCTTTGCAATTCTAGCCACACTGTCAAACATTCTCTTTTTGATTATCTTAGAACACATATAGCTTTCAATAACAGATGAAATGTCAATCACCGCTTTAATCTGCGAATTAGAAAAGACTTTTTTATCATCTAATGTAATGTATTCAATATATGCAATTACTTTCCCTTCGAGCTTAACAGGTACCTGGACAACTCCCTTAAATCCCGACTTACAAAAATAAGCTTTTTGCTGCTTCATATACCACTGTGCATCATCTGCATAATATGCCGTAATATCATTAACATTATCGGTAAATACGATGAAATCAGACATACTGATGTTATTAAGAACACCTTTTAGCGGCTTAAGTCCTTCCTGATACCATTCAAATGCAACCGAATATTTTTCATTAATGCCATCTATCTGATTAATAATTATTCTGTCAACACCAATCTCCTCAGCGATAAGCGAAAGAACCTTGTCATATACTTCTTTTTCGTCTCTGTTCTCACATAAAATCTTGATATACTCTGCAAGCGTACTAGTATTGATTATATCATCAGCACGGCCCTGCATCTCATTAACAGATACTTCACCCTGACTTGACGCACCGTCTTTACGCTTACGTTTTCCGTACATCTCATAGCAGTTTTTACCCTTTGATTTTGCACTGTACAGAGCAATATCAGCCTTTTGATAAATGCTTTCATAAGTTACTGTATGGTTTGTGCAATATACACCGACACTGACCGTAACGCAAACATCTTCTTCTTCGAACATTTTTCTTATGCCGGTGCATATATTGTCTGCTTTTTCTTCAATCACTTTTTCATCAAAAATATTGCTTATGAAAATCTGGAATTCATCTCCACCGACACGACCTATAATATCATTGCAAAAATTCTGGCTTAAATATCCGGCTATTTTCTGGATTACCTCATCACCTACAATGTGTCCAAAATTATCATTTACCAACTTAAAATCATCGATATCAATCATCATAAGAGCACAATATGAACCCGGAGTAAGTGAAGATATTGATTTAACAATCTCCTCCTGAGTGGAAATCTTATTGTATAGTCCCGAAAGCAGGTCAATTCTTGATTTGTCATACAAGGCAATCTGTTCTTTCTTACGTGTATCTATATCCCTGAGTATTCCGATTATCTTAACAGTGTCACCACCTGCATTACGAATTCCTTTTGCGGAAATCTCAATCCAAAGCTTATCCGTATCATTGATCTTTACACAATATTCTCCTTTATAAAAATCTTTTCCCGAAAAGATTGAATCAAATGCTTCGGAGAAATCAACATATCCCTCTTCATCCTCGCAGTAATGCATCTGCTTTCTGAATCCGAATATCATAGATGGTCTGTCAAATAACTGCTTATATTTTTCGGAATAAACCATTATGTCCGCAACGCAGTCATATTCAAAAATTATGTCATCAGAAATCTCAGTAATCTTCTGATATTTTTCTTTTTGTATCTCTGCAAGTATCTGATTATCCTTCTGTGATGTAATGTCCGTAAACATAATATAATACACAGGATACTTACCATCATACAGCTCATCCTCAAATGTTCCCCTGATCATGAACCACTTGTCGGCATTATCTATCTCAAGTTCTATCGAACGCTCTCTTCTAAGAGCAATCTCATTAATAAGAGTCTGATCAATATTGATTGAAGAATACTTCATTATTCTGCCTGACGCATATCCCGGCTGATATTCTTCAAACAAATCATTAAGCTGCTGATTAACCGCAATAATTCTAAATCCCTCTTCCATAAGCGCAAGCTTACCAAAGCATCCCGGAATGGAATTTTGCATCGCACGAAGGTCTTTATTGGCCTCTTCTAATTTTTCGATAATATTTCTTGTATTGCTTATACTGGTGATTATGCTCACAAGCACGCTGTCACCATTCTCATTCTTCGTTCTTTTACCCTTAGATATAACCCATACAAGTGATCCGTCTCTTCTCTTAATTCTAAACTCCACTTCATAATGTTCTCCGGTCTTTAGCCAGGAATCCATCATATCTTTAAATTCTTCTCTGTCTTTTACGCAAATTAAATTATAAAAAGAACCTTGGAATGCAAGTTCAAATTCGGAATCGTTATAACCTAAGAAATTAAGAAGCTCAGGGCTGACATAAGATATACGCATCTTCATGTCGTCATAGCATATAATCGAACCACCCTCAATACTTGTCTGCATCAACTCAACAAAACGTTTTTGTGTTGTATATTCATTCTCTGCATTCTTTTGTGCCGTAACATCTTTTAGCGAACAAATAAACTTTTTATGTTCCCCCTGCTCACTCTCAAGCAAAGAAAATTTTATATCGTACCATAACACTCCGGCCTGCTTGTTAATGAGCCTTATGTAATCTCCCCCGACATTATCATTGCAATTATTAAGCTGTTCTAAAAACTTTCTCTTATCAGGAGCAAAAATGCAGTTCAAAAAACTATCTTCAAGTATCTGAGAGTACTCATCCTTAGAATATCCAAGCATGCCAAAAAAGCCCTCATCAGCACTGCTGATTGTAAGCTTCTCATCATTTATAATATAAATTGTGGCATCCACAATATTTTCATAAATTGCACCCAGTTTCAGGCGCTGTACGTCGTCTGGCATCTTATACACCTCAACATATAAATATCATATATTAATTATATAACCATGCCATATCTTAGTCAATGAATAACACATTATATAACCCAAAGCTTTTTAACTTGTAATTGCTGTTTTCATAGTATGCCAGTTCCCCATCCGTAACTATAATTGCAACGTTTTCTAACTCACCGTTATCCAAAGGCAGCATAAACTTATATTCCCCGTATTGCTCTACTTTCTCAAACGCTCCGCCTTTATTTTCATACACCACACTTTTTATGTATTCATTAGGATTTGAAGTGTCATAAAACAGAGTAAAAATGTATGGCATATTTATCGATTTCGTCACATATACACATGATGCATCAAGACTTCCTGCATACTCAATTGCATCTCCAAGTCCATAGAAAAATGCATTGCCAACACTCTCTTGATAATCATTTAGATAATATACCGAAAATGAAATAAAAAGAAGTGAGTAAAGTCCAAGAATTACTCTTCTTAACTCTTTAATATTGTTAACCACAAACGCAATACCTGTTCCGGTACAAAGTGCTAACGGTATCATTATCACATTAATTCTATTAACGTTAGGAAGTACTGCTACAGATACGATAAAAGCGGCACAAAGCCAGATAACAACTACTGCCTGTGTTACTCGCTTGACTACATCTGACTTTTTATCTGCAATATTTTTAATCAGGACATATGCCCCAGTAACGGTAAACGGAAGTGAAACTGTATACATCGTTCCGTAAAATGGCGTACTGTTCCATATAAGATCATCATTTTGTTCACACATAATGCGTAATGTCTGTCTAAAATTTTCCCACGTTGTTTTGAAAAAATCATGTGAGAAAACTGATGAAATCTCCATATGTCTTGACACATTAAGTTTTGGAATCGTAAACATGAAAAACTTCATCTGCTCCATGTCAAATGTATTGATAATTACAAACATGACAATAGGAAGTGCCGTAAAAAACGCTACCGCAACCGCAACAATAAGAACCGAAAACGATACTTTCTTTTTTGCAATAAGCAGCACAGCAACACCTACTGCAAAAAGCGGTATAAAAAGATATGCCGTTCCGTAAGAATACGCACTCAATCCAAGAATAAATGCAGCAATTACAAAGCTTTTTTTGTTGGAATTATCTTTGATATACAATGCTATCAGATATACAACAATAAGAATCAGATCAGGAAAAAGATTACTCTCAAGTGCCCATCTTGATTTCATTACATGCCATGGACATATGGCAAAAAATCCTGTTATTATAAGGGCATATTTTTCATCAAACATGATCTTGGAAAGTCTGTATATAACAAACACTGAGACGCATCCTATTAATGCCATCGGAAGTCGAAGTGACAATTCACTAAGTCCGAATAATGCTATAAAAGGCATGCAAAAATAAGAATACAATGCATTTTGACCGCTTCCCCACGCCTTAAGAAAAACAGGATAACTTATGCCGTTCCTGTCTATTCCGTAGTGAAGTATACTGTAGGCATCATATCCTGCCGAAGCTTCGTCCTGATTAAGCCCAAAAGGCATCCTGCCGATAAACAAAAGCCTTGCAAGAAATCCCGTTAAAAGTATAACTGTCAAAATAACATTGTATTTATTAAGATTATTCAATATTGTCTTTTTATTATCCACTTGTCTTTACCTGTTAAGAAAATGTTCCTAAATGGTCTTTAGATGATGTGAATAGCAACCAGAAATGGAGCTGGCGGGAATCGAACCCGCGTCCGAAAACTCATTCACTACAGTTTCTCCCATCACAGTTTGTGATTTAACATTCCCTCACCTGTACGTCCACAAACAGACTTACAGGCTTAGTAGCTTCATAGTTCTTCCATCATCTCAAAGCTTTGACGACGAAGTGCCCCGCGGTTTCGATGCCACGTCTCAGATTGCGGGAAATCTAAGGGTGACAACGCAGCTTAGGCTGCGTAAGCTAAATTATCTTCAGCGTTTAATTTTAAATTTCTAAGTTGTTATGAGGTCCTAGTCCCCAGATGGCTTCCATAGCTTCAAAATCCCCGTCGAAACCTTTACAACCCCGTGAATTTTACTATATGATTATAACATGAAATCAATAAATTTCAAGCTAATTCTAGTAGTTTCATAGTATAAAATATGACAGATTTTTTTGATGAATATTAGAATATAAATATACGCGTCCGCAGTATCGGCGTTATTCCTCGCACACACGTCGCCTCGTCTTCAGTGCTGCGCCGACTTTCTCAGTCGGTTCCAGAAACTCGCGCACTTTAAAGTTCTGTTTTTCAAAAGACTTTACATGCGCTCAGACATCTTTCACCGACTGCATCGGCTTGCACTTTCTATCCGAGGCTTCCTATCGTTTGCGAGGAATAACGCCGATACTGCGGACGCGTTAAATTATATGAATTATTACATATGATCAATCTTAAACTGTCTTTCGTTGGCACGAATCTGGTCTTTCTTTGCGATATCCTGGCGTTTATCGTAGAGCTTTTTACCTCTTGCAAGCCCAATCTCAACTTTAACAAGGCTGCCCTTAAAATATACCGACAATGGAACAAGGGTATATCCTTTTTCCTTTATCTTGCCAAGAAGCTTATTAATCTCTGTTTTATGCATGAGAAGCTTCTTTGGGCGCAGTGGGTCTTTGTTGAAAATGTTGCCTTTTTCGTATGGACTTATGTGCATTCCGTAAATCCATACCTCGCCTTTATCAATTCTTACAAATGCCTCTTTTATGCTGCATTTACCCATTCGAAGAGATTTAACTTCTGTTCCGGCAAGGCTTACGCCTGTCTCATATTTATCTTCAATAAAGTAATCATGGTATGCTTTTTTATTATTGGCAATAAGCTTTGTACTAACGCTCATTTAAACTATTCCTCCACAATTTCAAAATCAATTTTACGTGTAATCATATCGGCTCCTGCGACTGATATTCTTACTTTTTGCCCGATGGTGTATACCTTTTTGGTTACCTCACCAACGAGTTTATAATTATCTTCATCAAAATAGTAATAATCATCTTTAAGAGATGTTATGGCAACCATTCCTTCTACGGTGTTATCAAGTTCGACATATATTCCCCAAGATGTTACGCCTGAGATAATACCGTCAAATTCCCTGCCCATAAACTTCTTGATATACTGAACTTTCTTGAGCTTTTCTACCTCGCGTTCTGCCTCATCAGCACGTCTTTCATTAAGACTCGACTGGTTCGCCACCTCAGGTAGAATCTTCTCGTAATGGCGGATTCTTTTCTCATTTAATTTATTATCAAGGCTCTCTTTGATAATTCTGTGAATCTGAAGATCCGGATAACGTCTGATTGGTGACGTGAAATGACAGTAATACTGTGTAGCAAGACCAAAGTGTCCTTCGTTCTTAACGGTATACTTTGCCTGTTTCATCGATCTTAGCGCAATTCTGCTGATTATTGCCTCTTCATCAGTTCCTTTTATCTTGTTAATAAGCTGCTGAATCTCTTTTGGATGAATATCCTCTGAGGCACCTTTTATTGAATAGCCGAATGCATTGATAAATGCGCCTAACTTCTGAATCTTTTCTATCTCAGGACTTTCGTGTGTTCTGTATACAAACGGTAACTCACGCCAGAAAAAGTCCTCAGCTATAGTTTCATTTGCTGCTAACATAAATTCTTCGATAAGATTGGTTGCTGCATTTCTTTCATAGGCAACAATATCCGTCGGAACACCTTTTTCATCGAGAATAATTTTTGACTCGGTAAAATCAAAATCAATTGCTCCTCGCTTACTTCTCTTTTCCTTAAGGATGCCTGCAACTGTTGCGCATGTGTTAAACATGTCCACAAAGTCTGCATATTCTTTAATCTTCTCTTCATCATTATCGGTTATTATCTTGTTAACATCCGTGTAGGACATTCTTCTGTCAACGTTGATTAAAGTCTTGCTGATTCTGTGATCGATAATATTACCCTTTTTATCGATTGTCATAAAACAGCTAAGGGCAAGTCTGTCACACCCCTGGTTAAGGGAACATATTCCATTGGACAGTTTGTGAGGAAGCTGTGGAATTACTCTGTCTACTAGATACACACTTGTTCCTCTCTTAAGGGCTTCCTTATCAAGCGGTGAATTCTCAGTTACATAATGCGTTACATCTGCAATATGCACACCAAGTTCGAAGTTGTCACCAACCCTTCTCATCGTTATGGCATCATCTAAATCCTTAGCATCTTCACCGTCTATAGTTACAGTCTGATAACCGGTTATATCTTCCCTTCCTTCCTTTTCTTCATCTGTAACTTCATCAGGAATGCCTTTAACCTGATTCATTACTTCATCAGAAAATTCACAAGGTATATTATATGCTTTAACTATAGACATAATGTCTACGCCCGGATCGTTAATGTGACCGATAATCTCAAGCACTTCACCTTCGGGACTTTTTTTATTGTTACCGTAATCAGTTATCTTCACTACTACCTTGTGCCCTGTAACAGCATCAAGGGAATCTTTTTTTGAAATAAAAATATCATTGCCGAATTTGGTATCGTCCGGAATAACGAAACCGAAATTCTTGCTCTTTTGAAATGTTCCGACTATGGTATTACGTGCTCGCTCAACAATAGACACGACAATACCTTCTCTTCTCTTGCCGGTTACTTCTTCTAAAAGTTTTACTTTAACCGTATCCTTATCACATGCCGTGTTAGTATTTCTCTCAGCAATGAAAATATCCTCTTCCCCGTTATCTAACATTACAAATCCAAACCCTCTCTGTGTTCCCATATATACTCCCGTAAGCAGATTCTCCGGTCCGATTTTATAACGATTCTGCTCATCCATTGAAACTTTTCCGTCTCTTATAAGGATATCAAGCACTTTTTTCAAATCATTTCTCTCGTCCTTAGGGACATTTAAAATACTGCATAACTCCTTAAACTTCATCGGAGTATACTCTCTCTCAGACATAAAGTCCGTAATAAGCTGCATCCTTGCATTTAATAAAATATCGTTCATATATAGTACCTCCTTATAACCATATTCTATCTCCATTATAACAAAAGCCGGTCTTGTATCACAAGACCGGCAAATATAATTCTTATTTTAAATTATTTAAGAAAATCTAATGCAATAGTAAGAACTATAAACAATACTGCAAGTATCTTGGTTCCCTTCTCAAGAGCACCTTCCATGGAACGGCCCTTATTCTTACCCCAGTATGTGTCTGCAACACCACTGATAGAACCTGAAAGTCCTGCATTCTTACCTTCCTGCATAAGAACTACAACTGTCAGTGCAATACAAACTATAACAAATATAACTGTTAAAATTGTCTTAATCATCTCAAATTACACCTCCTAGCACAAACAACTAGCATAAATGATAACATATTGAGCATATCATTTCAATACATTATTTTACCATCTTTCTTATTTTTTTATAAGAAGTGACTTACCTGTCATCTCTACAGGCTGCTCTAATCCCATCATTTCAAGAAGAGTAGGAGCTATATCAGCAAGACATCCACCTTCTCTTAATGTGTAATTCTCATCATAATTAACGAGAATAAATGGTACAGGATTAGTTGTATGAGCTGTAAATGGTGCTCCTGTCTCATAATCTACAAGCTGCTCAGCATTACCATGGTCAGCACAGATAAACATCTGTCCGTCAACCTTCTTAATCGCTTCAACAACATCACCGATGCATTTATCAACTGCTTCGATAGCT
The DNA here is from genome assembly GCA_902766825.1 of uncultured Lachnospiraceae bacterium. GTDB lineage: Bacteria > Bacillota > Clostridia > Lachnospirales > Lachnospiraceae > CACXFB01. Next base: position 80,986 of record CACXFB010000026.1, on the reverse strand, counting down.
GCAATTGCTGCTGCTTCAACACCTGTATGTCCAACCATGTCAGGGTTAGCAAAGTTAATGATAATTACATCATATTTTCCTGATTCAATTGCACTTACAAGTCCTGAACATACCTTAAATGCACTCATCTCAGGCTGAAGATCGTATGTTGCAACCTTTGGTGAGTTAACAAGAAGTCTTTCTTCACCTTCATTAGGCTCTTCCTTACCACCGTTAAAAAAGAATGTTACGTGAGCATATTTTTCTGTCTCTGCTGTTCTAAGCTGAGTCTTGCCACACTTTGCAAGATACTCACCGAATGTATTAGTAATCTCAACCTTCTTAAATGCAACATATTTGTTAGGGATAGTTACATCATAATCAGAGAAACATACATAAGTAAGATCAATTCTTCCCTGCTTTCTTTCAAAACCTGTGAAATCATCGCTGCAGAATGCTCTTGTAATCTCTCTTGCTCTGTCAGGACGGAAGTTGAAGAATATAATAGAGTCCTTTTCCTTGATAACTGTTAATGGCTTGTTATCTGCGTCAACTACAACTGTAGGCTGAACAAACTCATCAGTTTCACCCTTGTCATAAGACTGCTCTACTGCCATAGCTCCGCTTGTAGCAGTTACTCCGACACCTTCTGTAAGAGCCACATATGCTTTCTCTACTCTGTCCCAGTTATTATCTCTGTCCATTGCATAGTATCTACCTGAAACAGAAGCTATTTTACCGACACCAATCTCATTCATCTTTGCTTCAAGTTCTTTTACAAAGTCAAGTCCTGACTGTGGTGGTGTATCTCTTCCGTCAAGGAAGCAGTGAACATATACTTTCTCAAGTCCACAGCGCTTTGCAAGTTCAAGAAGTCCGTAAAGATGTGTATTGTGGCTGTGAACTCCACCATCAGACAATAAACCATACATATGAAGGGCTGAGTTATTCTCTTTACAGTTGTTAACTGCTCTAAGAAGCTCCTCATTTTCAAAAAATGTTCCTTCTTCTATATCCTTTGTTATTCTTGTAAGTTCCTGATATACAATTCTTCCGGCACCCATATTAAGGTGTCCAACCTCTGAATTACCCATCTGACCGTCTGGAAGACCAACTGCCAGTCCGCTTGCATTACCTTTAACAAATGGATATGTGCTCATAAGCATGTCCATGTTAGGCTTCTCTGCCTCTGCTATTGCATTACCTAATGGATTGTCATTCAATCCGTATCCGTCAAGAATCATTAATACTGTAGGTTTCTTACTCATAATAGACCTCATTTCAATTGTAATCTCTTTATTTTGCCAATACGGATGCATCTTTATGCACCCTGTCAACTATTCTATCACACAATTAGTATTTTTCAAGATAAAAAAAGTGCAGGCGTATTAAGTAATACAAAACCTGCACTTTAAAATTCTATATTTTTAAATCACACATTAAATTAGTAGTTAACAATCTTACCGAAATCAGCCTTAAGAGAAGCTCCTCCAACAAGACCTCCGTCGATGTCAGGCTTAGCAAAAAGCTCTGCTGCATTACCTGCATTAACTGATCCGCCGTACTGGATACGAACGCTGTCAGCTGTTGCATCATCATAGATTTCTCTGATGCATTCACGGATAGCCCCGCAAACTTCCTGTGCCTGGTCAGATGTAGCTGTCTTACCTGTTCCGATTGCCCAGATTGGCTCATATGCGATAACCATAGAAGCTACCTGTGCTGCGCTTACTCCTGCAAGGTCAGATTTAATCTGAAGACGGATCCAGTCAAGTGTTACTCCCATCTCTCTCTGCTCAAGAGATTCTCCACAGCAAAGAATTGGTGTAAGACCTGCCTCGAATGCCTTCTTAACCTTCTTGTTAAGAAGCTCGTCATCCTCCTTGAAGTAGTCACGTCTCTCTGAATGTCCGATTACGATATACTTAACGCCTGCATCAACAAGCATCTGAGCTGAAATCTCACCTGTATATGCACCGCTCTCTTCAAAGTACATGTTCTGAGCACCAACTTCTACGTTAGTTCCCTTAAGTGCCTCTACAACAGGTACAATATCAATTGCAGGAACACAATAAACAACGTCTACGCTGTCTGAAACAACTAACGGTTTTAATTCTTCTACTAACTTTACAGCCTGGCTTGGAGTCATATTCATCTTCCAGTTACCGGCTACGATCTTCTTTCTTGCCATTTTTATTCTCCATTCAATTAAAATTATTTATCGTCTGCTGCTACTACACCAGGAAGTTCCTTACCCTCTAAGAATTCAAGGGAAGCTCCACCACCTGTTGAGATGTGGCTCATCTTATCAGCATATCCCATCTGGTTAACTGCTGCTGCTGAATCACCACCACCGATAATTGTAGTTGCGTCTGTATTAGCAAGAGCCTTAGCTACTGCAAGAGTACCTGCAGCAAGTGTAGGGTTCTCAAATACACCCATAGGTCCGTTCCATACTACTGTCTTAGCATTCTTAACTGCATTTGCGAAAAGTTCCTGTGTCTTAGGTCCGATATCGCATCCTTCACGGTCTGCAGGCATTGCTGTTGCATCATAAACTTCTGTATCTACAGGAGCATCGATAGGATTAGGAAAATCCTTGATTGTTACAGCATCAACTGGAAGAAGTAATTCCTTACCAAGTTCTTTAGCCTTAGCCATCATCTCTTTACAGTAATCAAGTTTCTCATTGTCAACTAATGAAATACCAATCTCATATCCCTGAGCCTTAAGGAATGTGTATGCCATACCACCACCAATGATAAGTGTATCACATTTTTCAAGAAGGTTATTGATAACGTTAAGCTTATCTGCAACCTTAGCTCCACCAAGGATAGCTACGAATGGACGTACAGGATTCTCTACTGCATTACCAAGGAAGTCAATCTCCTTCTGCATTAAGTAACCAACTACATTCTCTCCACCCTTAGCGCTGATGAACTTTGTAACACCTGCAACTGAAGCATGTGCTCTATGTGATGAACCAAATGCGTCACATACATATACATCTGCAAGATCAGCTAATTCCTTAGAGAATTCTTCACCGTTCTTTGTCTCTTCTGCGCCACGGAAACGTGTATTCTGAAGAAGTACAACATCTCCTTCTTTCATATCAGCTACAGCCTTAGTTGCTTCTTCTCCTGTTACATTGTAATCAGCTACGAATACAACTTCCTTACCGAGCTTTTCAGATAATCTCTTAGCTACAGGAGCTAAAGACTCTCCCTCGTTAGGGCCGTTCTTAACTTTTCCTAAGTGAGAGCAAAGAATAACCTTTCCGCCATCACCGATTAACTTATTGATTGTTGGAAGTGCTGCAACAATACGTGTATCATCTGTAATCTCTCCACCCTTTAATGGAACATTGAAATCACATCTTACTAAAACTCTTTTTCCTTTTACGTTGATATCATCAACTGACTTCTTGTTTAATGACATTTAGATGTCCTCCTTTTATTGTTTATTGTAATACACTGTCATATTATCCAAAACAGGTCCGGCCCATTCGGACCGGACCTGATAAGAGTTCAAAATTAAAATATATCAGTCAGAAATTAAGCTAACTCTGAGAAATATTTAATTGTACGAACCATCTGAGATGTGTAGCTGTTCTCGTTATCATACCAAGAAACAACCTGAACCTCATACTGGTCATCAGAAATCTTGCTAACCATTGTCTGTGTAGCATCGAATAATGAACCAAATCTCATTCCTACGATATCGCTAGAAACGATCTCATCCTCATTGTATCCGAATGATTCATTAGCTGCTGCCTTCATAGCTGCGTTGATTCCATCAACTGTAACGTCAGCCTTGTTAACAACTGCTGTTAAGATTGTTGTAGATCCTGTAGGTGTTGGTACACGCTGTGCAGATCCGATTAACTTACCGTTAAGCTCTGGGATAACAAGTCCGATTGCCTTAGCAGCTCCTGTTGAGTTAGGAACGATGTTAACTGCTGCAGCTCTAGATCTTCTTAAGTCACCCTTTCTCTGTGGTCCGTCAAGTGTCATCTGATCACCTGTGTAAGCATGGATTGTTACCATGATACCAGACTGGATTGGTGCATACTTGTTAAGTGCATCAGCCATAGGTGCTAAACAGTTTGTTGTACATGAAGCTGCTGAAATGATTGTATCAGAAGCCTTTAATGTCTCATGGTTTGTATTGTAAACGATTGTAGGAAGATCATTACCAGCTGGTGCTGAGATAACAACCTTTCTTGCTCCTGCATTGATGTGAGCCTGAGCCTTTTCTTTAGATGTATAGAAGCCTGAGCACTCTAAAACAACGTCTACCTTTAACTCACCCCAAGGGCAGTTGTTAGCATCTGGGAAAGCGTAAATCTTGATTTCCTTTCCATCAACTGTGATTGAATCTTCACCAGCTGAAACTGTATCCTTCTTCTCATATGAACCCTGTGATGAGTCATACTTTAATAAGTGAGCTAACATCTTAGGACTTGTTAAGTCGTTGATTGCTACTACTTCATAACCTTCTGCTCCAAACATCTGTCTGAAAGCAAGACGACCGATACGGCCAAAACCATTGATTGCAACTCTTACTGCCATGATTTAATTCCTCCTAAAATATGTGTGATTTCATTAATTTATATTGTTAAAATCATGTTACATTTTAACTGTTTTAATTTCTAAATGCAATAGTTATTCTCAATTTTCTCATCAGGAAAAACTTTTATATTGATAATATTGCTTTTTTGACTGATTATTTATAATTTTTTATTAAAAATAACTATACACTTTCAACCTACAGACTATAATACAGCTGCTCATACTTTTTAGCTGAATTATTCCATGAAAAATCAGCTGCCATGGCTCTGTCTACCATCTTATTCCATTCTCTTCTTCTATCATAATAAATATGTTTAGCATATCTTATTGTTCCAAGCATCTCATGAGCATTGTAATTACAGAATGAGAATCCTGTACCCGAACTTTCAAATTCGTTATATGGTACTACGGTATCTTTAAGTCCGCCTGTCTCCCTGACGATAGGAAGTGTTCCGTATCTTAAACTCATAAGCTGGCTGAGTCCGCAAGGTTCAAAAAGCGACGGCATAAGAAAAGCGTCACACGCTGCATATATCTTATGTGATCTTTCATTGTTGTAGTAAATGCTTGCAGATACCCTGTCCTTGTACTTCCACTCATAGTGTCTGAAAAGATTCTCGTACTTAGGTGTTCCTGTTCCAAGCACAACAAGCTGAAGATCAGGTGCACATATTTCTTCTATTACGTAATCAACAAGGTCAAGACCTTTCTGATCTGTAAGTCTTGAAACTATACCGACCATAAACTTCTTAGGATCAACTTCCATTCCAAGTTCCTGCTGAAGTGCTGTTTTATTCTTAATCTTCTCTTTTCGCCAGGTTCTTGCATTATAATTCTGATATATGAGTCTATCCGTAGCGGGATCGTATTCCTTGTAATCGATACCGTTAACGATTCCGCAAAGGCTGTTAGAACGAGCTCTGATAAGTCCGTCTAACTTCTCACCGTAGAATGGCATCTTAATCTCTTCTGCATAAGTTTCACTAACGGTTGTAACATAATCCGCATACACGATACCACCTTTAAGATAGTTGGCATCTCCGTATGCCTCTAACTTGTCCGGTGCAAAATAATATGCTGAAAGTCCGGAAAAATCCTTTACCGTCTTCATGTCATATACACCCTGGAACTTAAGATTATGTATTGTCATAATCGTCTTAATTCCATGATAGAAAGGATTCTGTGCAAAAACATCTTTGATGTAGACAGGAATAAGTCCGGTCTGCCAGTCGTGACAGTGAATTATATCCGGTCTGAAATCAAGAGACGGAAGTGCCGACAATGCAGCCTTGCTGAAAAATGCAAATTTCTCAAGGTCAAACTTAATATCCCCATAAGGTGTCCAGCCTGAAAAATAATATTCATTGTCAATAAAATAAACTTTTACGCCTTCATATTCCATCATCATTATTCCTACATACTGACTTCTCCATGCCAGATTTATGTAGAAATGAGTTACATAAGTCATCTTCTGCTTGTATTCCTCAGGTATAGACTGATACTTTGGTATCATTACCCTGACATCAAATTCATCTTTATTGAAATATTTCGGAAGTGACCCCACAACATCCGCGAGTCCGCCTGTCTTAATAAACGGCACACACTCCGATGCAATAAAAAGTACTTTTTTCATAAAATACCTCCTCGTGCTCTAAACAACTATTATCATTATACTAAAAAAATACAAAATAATAAATAAAAAAATTTAAAGCAGGAAGTCATAAATACAAAACAAGCACTATGTATCCATCCCTACCTTTACATTTTAAATTTATACTCCAGCCTTATTTTATCTGCGATAAGTGCAACAAATTCCGAATTGGTAGGTTTGCCTTTGCCTTTACATACCGTATATCCGAAAAGTTCATCGATTGTGTCCATCTTCCCTCTGCTCCATGCCACTTCAATGGCGTGTCGTATCGCTCTTTCCACTCTGCTTGGAGTCGTCTTGTGTTTCTTTGCAATGCTAGGATACAAAAGTTTCGTTATCGAGCTGATCATCTCACTGTTCTTTACAGACATCATAATTGCATCCCTTAAATACTGATACCCTTTAATATGCGCAGGGACACCAATTTCATGAATAATGCTTGTAACATCATTTTCAAGACAATTATCAAGATTTGCTTTTGAAAATGAATTTTCTCCTAACGTTTTTCTCCACACATTATAAGTCTGCCTTATTCTAAGAGGTATTGTACTTACTTCAAACGGTCTTAAAATATAATACGATGCTCCGAGCATAAATGCATTTTCCATAAGATTTTCACTGTCACTTGAAGAAATCACGATAAATGCCGGCTTATACATATCCTTATATTTCTTACCTACAATCTGTTCCATCACACCAAAGCCATCAAGTCCCGGCAGTACCGGATCTATAAGGACAACATCGGGTTTGTTCTTTTCTATTTGTTCTACTGTTTCCATTCCATCATTCGTAATAGCACATACATAAAATTCATCTTCAAGTAATGAGTTCATCTCGTCGCATCTTTTGACGTTATTGTCCGCAATTAAAACTTTAATTATCATATTGCGTTACCTCCTTTAAATATATGTCAACTTTTCCCATTTGCAATTATATTATATTGGTAGTTTTTGTCAATTGTTTTTTTAGAAATTTTCATGATCTATCATTTCTTCGACAAAAATTGCGTATCCCATGTCGGGTTTGTCAACAAATACGTGAGTTACAGCCCCAACAAGACAACCGTCCTGTATTATAGGAGTACCGCTCATTCCCTGCACAATTCCTCCTGTAATATCTATAAGTTTTTCATCGGTTATTTTTATAACCATGTTCTTCTTTTTATCGCCGTTCATATTAACTTTAACAATCTCTATGTCATAATATTTTCTTCCTTCTCCCACATCGCATATAACCGACGCACTTCCTTCATGTATCTCATCCTTAAGTTTTATTGGAACCGGCATGGTATTATCACTTAAATCTTTTAGTGCCTCTTCATTAACTTTTCCAAATATACCGCAATCAGTATTCTTGCCTATAATCCCAAGATAATCTTTTTTCTGATAGCTTATAATTCCGTACAGTTCACCAGGATTATTTTTTCTCCCCTTAATAATCTGTCTGACATACGGTCTGTAAAGCTCACCTGACTTTATTTTCATTATCAGACCGCTTGTTGAATCATTTATTCCATGCCCGAGTGCTGCGTAATTTCCATCCTCGTCGACATAAGTAAGTGTACCTATTCCCTGTAGATTTTCCCTTACCCATATACCAAGTTTATATATTCCGTCCGTTCCAAGAACACGTCTTACAACAACACTGATAAGCTCATCTTCCCTAAGTACGGTAAGTTTAATTTTATCATCTTTGCATTGCTGGATAATCTGCGACATCTCATCATATCCGTTAATGTCGGTATCATTTACCGCCCTGATATAATCTCCGGCTTTTAAAATGTTTTTTGCCGGACTTTCCATACTCAATTTTGCCTTGGAATCTCCTACATTTTCATATACTTCGATTTCACCTGTTCCAAGCACCATCACGCCATCGGTTTCTACGTAAATTCCGGCACATTTGCCCACCGGATAAAGTGCTACAGGTTCGCTGACTTTAATATCTACTTCCTTAAGAGGAATAATTCCAAAAAGATTAACTTTTGCATGGTATCCGCCTATCGACTGTGCCTGCATTGATATGCAGTCCGTCACACCTTTATATGTCTTACCACTTTCTCCGTTAACATATAACTCATCACCTGTCTGTGCGTCAAAACGCATCTGGACCGGCAATGCGAATTCATATGTTGAAACTTTTTTGCAAAACAGATTTATCTCGTCCGGTATACTGTGCATCGTAGTAAGAATCCCAATTCTAAGTGCTAAAGTCATATCCAAACACAATACAAGAATAAGTAAGTTTCTTTTATTAAAAAATCTGCCCATGCCATTCACGTCCATTTCAAAATAATGTTCGTGTATAGTATGGGCAGAAATGTTTCTAAATATACTTTTTTGCCATGTTATGTATTATCTTTTTTGCATTTTCTTGCTAACTGTCTCATCTCACGGGCACTTTCAATTACACTGTCCGTAATCTTGGTACCGCCGATTATTCTTGCAAGCTCATCCGTCACTTCTTCTTCATCAAGCTGTCTTATTCCGGTAAATGTTCGCTCACCTTCAACTTTCTTTTCAATTATATAATTAACATCTGCCATTGCAGCAAGCTGCGAAAGATGTGTTATGCAAATAATCTGTCTGTTCTTAGACAACCTGTCAAGAGCCAATGCAACCTGTTGAGCTGTTCTTCCGCTGATTCCGGCATCGATCTCATCAAAAATAAATGATTCCATGTTCTGTGTATCAGCTATAACAGTCTTGATTGCAAGCATAACTCTCGAAAGCTCTCCGCCTGAAGCAATCTTTGATAACGGTTTGAAGCCTTCTCCGACATTGGATCTGATAACAAAAATTGCATTATCTCTTCCACACAGCGTGAATCTGTCTTTTTGCTCAAACTCAACCTTAAAGCTTGCGTCATTGAAGTTAAGTTCATTTAAAGCTTTTGTTATACCTTCGCACAGACTCACCGAACCTTCTTTTCTGATCCTTGTCAACGAATCACATACAAGATTAATCTGTGTTTCCAACTCGCTAAGCTTATCTTTAAGCTGGTTTACACGCTCATCACTGTTGATAAGACTTTCAAGTCGTGTACTGTTATTATCACGGTATTCAAGTATTTTCTCAATTGAATTGCCGTATTTGGCCTTGAAGCCGTTAATCATATCCAGTCTTTTTTCAACCTGTTCAAAATCTTCCTGTGAAAAATCATTTTCCGACATATAGCCGTCCATATCCCTGATACATTCACCAATCATTGATTCAATATCAGCTACGGCATCACTGATTGAACGAAGTTCTTCTGAAAAATCAGATACTCTGATTAACGTTCTTGCAGCCCTTGAAACGCTGTCCGCACAACCTGATTCAAGCTCATTTCTTGCATCTGATAATGCTGATGCAATGTTATTAGCATTAGACATAAGCTTGTATTCTTCTTCAAGCTTTTCGTCCTCACCTAGCTTTAGTCTTGCACTGTCTATTTCATTAATCTCATATTCAAGCAAAGATATTTCCCTAAGTCTTTTCTCTGCGTCAATATCAATACTTTCAAGTTCATGCCTGTACTTGTTGTATTCCTTAACAAGCGCACCTATCTTTTCAAGGCAGTCTGTGGCTTTTTGTCCAATGTAGGCATCCAGAATATTGATATGTTCATTAGGATTAATAAGCATTTTGTTATCATGCTGACCGTGAATATCTATAAGATATCCTGCAAGTTCCTGAATCATGGATAATGTAACAGTCTGTCCGTTAATCTTTGAAACGCTTCTGCTGCTTGTCATCTTACGTGTAATAATTACCTGACCGTCTTCACATTCTATATCATTATCTTTAAGATATTCTGACACATAATTATCCGAATAAGAAAAAACAAGTTCAACCAATGCAAATGAAGCACCTTCTCTAATAATATCTTTAGAGAATTTTGCGCCTAATGCCAAATTGATTGAACCAAGTATTATAGATTTACCAGCTCCGGTCTCACCGGTAAGCACATTAAAGCCTCCGGTGAAATCGATATCCACTTCATCTATTATTGCTAAATTCTTTACATGTAAATTAAGTAACATATTCCTCCACCTGATTAGAATTTGTGTTTACATGCCTCACAAACGCACTTAATCTTGTTAGAGCCAAACAGACCTCCAACCTTCTTAACTGTAACGAAGGAACTTCCACATCTTGGACAATAACCATAGTAATCATACTTAGGTTCTTCTTCCTTAGACTCTTCCTCTTCCTGTGCAGGAGCCTGCTGAGTCTGGTTTGTATATCCTGTGTTAACAGTCTGGGTTGATGTCTGAACGGGACGTTCTTCCTCAACCGGGGTAACTTCTTGTACAGGTTCTGTATTACGTGGTGTAATCTCAACAACTGATTGTCTTTGTGGCTGTTCTTCAACCTCCTGAACCTGCTGTACATACTGAACATGTTCTGTCTTAGGTTCCGGCTCAAGATACTGGACGTGATCCACCTTAGGTTCTGGTTCAGGATACTGAACATGATCTACCACAGGTGCAACACTCTCAACGTGCTGCTGAGGTTGTTCTACTTGTACACTGCTCACATTAGCAACACTTTCTTCATTATGAAGAACCTTGCCAAAGTCTGGCTCAGGGAACGCAAAAGGATCCGGCGCAGACGATGCAGAAGCCTGTGCAGTCTCATCAATCTTAAGAATAGCACCTGCACCCTCAAGCAGCTTTTTATATTTATTAGCACTTTCTTCACTTATGTTTTCAAACAGGACGCTTGGCATACTGTCAACCAGCTTTGATGCATCACCCATTCCAAGGCTACACAGTTCCATAACCATAGCGATTACCTCAATCTCGTCACCTTTGCATCCTACCAGAGTAATTGTATACGCCATATTTTCACCCTCTATCCTTTAATTTTTATTCAGCCCAGTTATGATATACCGCCTGAACATCATCGTCATCCTCAAGAAGATCTAAGGTTTTCTGGATGTTTTTAATATCGTTCTCATCAGTAAGTTCTACGTAAGTCTGCGGAATCATTGTAACCTCAGCCTGAGCAAGTGCAACTCCGTTAGCTGTAAGAGCCTCACTTACTGTGCTGCATACTTCAGGATCTGTAATTATCTCATACGAATCTTCTTCTTCTGAAAAGTCTTCAGCTCCTGCATCAAGAGCAATCATCATAAGGTCATCAGCATCCATGCTGCATTCTTCCTTATCTACAATAATCTGACCTTTCTTATCAAACATAAATGACACACATCCCTGTGTACCAACACTTCCGTTACCTTTAGTAAATGCATTACGCACATTAGAAGCTGTTCTGTTCTTATTATCGGTAAGTCCGTCAACAATAATAGCTGTTCCTCCCGGTCCGTATCCTTCATAAGAAACAAATTCATAATTAACTGCATTACCGTCACCGGCAGCCTTCTTAATGCTTCTCTCTATTGTATCATTAGGCATATTATTAGCCTTTGCTTTAGCGATTATATCTTTAAGCTTGCTGTTCTGATTAGGATCAGGTCCTCCCTCTTTAACTGCAACGGCGATTTCCCTTCCTATCTTGGTAAAAATCTTTCCTTTTGCAGAATCATTCTTCTCTTTCTTATGCTTAATGTTTGCAAATTTTGAATGTCCTGACATAATAAATCTCCTTAGCGTTTTTTGCGTATTATAGGCACGTATTTAGTCTTATTGTCCCAAAAAATCATACATTTGTAGCCTACTAGCTATAACATTCTAACACTCTTTAACTCATGTTTCAAGCCTCTAACCAATACGTAACAAAAATTTAATTATATACGTTTTACTAAATTGCAATTTGTGCAATTTCTTCTTTGAGTAAATGTGCCTGTTTTTCAGACTTAACAACACACATTACAGTATCATCACCGGCAATCGAGCCGATAATTCCTTCAAAACTAAGTCCGTCAATAGCTGCCGCAACTGCCATTGCCATTCCCGGAATAGTCTTTATAACAAGAATATTTTGTGCGCTGTCAACAGACATAAACCCGTCTTTTAATACTCTTTCGTACTTTTGAGCCATATCTGAAAGAGGACTTTGAAATATTGCATACTTCTGTTTTCCCGATTCCGTTGAAATCTTTGTAAGTTTAAGCTCTCTTATGTCTCTTGAAACAGTTGCCTGTGTTACGTTAAAGCCTTCATCAGTCAGCCTTTCCGCAAGCTCATCCTGTGTTTCAATTTCATACTTTGATATTAATTCAATTATTTTTTCCTGTCTTGTCGTCTTCACAATATATCTCCTGCTTTTTAGGACCATTAATGAATTTTTTTATGTAGTCCGTCAAAATATCCCCTTATGTTAGTATTAATCATCTTTGTTGTATACTCAGAGGCATGTATTGTAAGAATATCGCCTGTTCCCATCTTCTGTCCCTGGTTGCCGTCAAATGACGCAATTGCCTCCTGAGTCTGTGTTTTTTTGCTCTGCAGAATCTCTATGGTAATCTCATCCCCGTCACTTACCACGAGACTTCTGTTGCCGATTGAATGATCGCATATAGGCGTTATTACAAGGACATGTGAATTAGGCTTTATAATCGGACCGCCTGCGGACAAATTGTAACCTGTTGAACCTGTAGGAGTTGAAATTAACACTCCATCGCCCATAAGAGTATGTGTAAGTTCGTTATTAACATATACGTTAACGGCTATAACTCTTGAAAACCCGTCACGGCCGACAACTATGTCATTTAAAACATTGCCCTTGTAAACACAATTGCCATCATGGGATACGATACCCTCCATCATAAGTCTCTCACTTATTGTGTAATCATCTTCAATAAGCATTGAAAGAACCTTAAGCACTTCATTTACCTCAACATCGGCAAGAAATCCGACAGTTCCAAGATTAACACCCAATATCGGAATGTCAAACAATGCAATATCACAGGCAGCATGAATAATTGTTCCGTCACCTCCGAGTATAATTATGCACTCGGTATCCTTAGGAATCTTTTCAACGTCCGCATATCCTTCATTTGCATCTTTTACATGTTCCTTTGTTGCATTAACACAAATACATTCTCTTTCAAGGAGGAATGAGGTTATATCATGTGCAATATCCATTGCATTTTCTTTTTCGGTATTAGCTATTATACAAAACCTTCTCATTTCCGCCTCCTTCTATTCTTTTTTATCCAAAGCCCCATGCGCCATGGCTACTACTTTAGCCGAATCAAATTCCGCCTTAAGAATTTCACTGTCATAAGTTCTTTGAGGATCTTTCTGTATGTAAATGAGGTACTCGATATTTCCCTCCGGTCCTTTTATTGGAGAATAATCAAGACCTAAAACCTTAAAGCCGCTATCAAGCATATAATCTCTTATCATTGTTACAACTTCAACATGTGTGGATTCTTCCCTGACAACACCCTTCTTTCCTACCTTTTCACGTCCTGCCTCAAACTGAGGTTTGATAAGGCATACCATTCTTGCGTTATCAGCTAAAAGCTCATAAACTGCAGACATTATTTTGGTTAGTGAAATAAATGATACATCAACACTTGCAAATTCAATTTTGTCATCAACTTTATCAGGAGTTAAGTATCTTATGTTGGTCTTTTCCATTACCACAACACGTTCGTCCTGTCTTAATTTCCAGGCAAGCTGATTGGTTCCCACATCAACGGCATACACTTTACGCGCACCGTTCATGAGCATGCAGTCGGTAAATCCACCTGTGGATGAACCGATGTCCATACATACTTTATCTTTAACATCGACACCCCACACATCCATGGCCTTCTCAAGCTTAAGACCACCGCGGCTTACGTATTTTAATTTTGAAGATTTCACTTCTATGTTAACTTTTTCATCAAATGTGGTTCCTGCTTTATCTTCCCTGTTGCCGTCAACATACACATCTCCTGCCATTATAACAGCTTTTGCTTTCTCTCTTGACGTAGCAAGATTTCTTTTTACAAGAAGGACATCTAATCTCTCTTTCACTGCTTTTTCATCTCCTCAACTATCTTTTGCGTCATGGCACTGACGCTAAGACCATATTTCTCATACAGACTCTGTACATCACCGTGCTCAATATAATCATCCGGCAAAGAAATGTTTACAAATCTGCAATTGCTTTCATACCCCTTAGAGGCAACAACCTGTGCTGCCTGCTGTCCGAATCCGCCGGTAAATTCATTTTCCTCCATGGTAACAATCATATATGAATTCTTAATTGCCTGCTCAATGCTCTTAACATCGAGCGGTGCTGCAAATCTCATATTGACTACCTTTACGGCAACATTTTCTTTTTCAAGATTAGTGGCAACTTTCACCGCTTTTTCGACCATGCTTCCTATCGCAAGAATTGTTATGCATTTCTTAGTGCCTGCATCTAAAGTCTCATAGCAGACATATCCTTTTGCATTTTCAATCGGTGGAATCTCGCCTGTCTCTTTATATGCTTCACCTCTTGGGTATCTTATTGCAAACGGTCCATCACCATCGCACGCATATTCAAGCATCATCTTAAGTTCCTTCCCACTTGAAGGCGCCATTACGCAAAGACCCGGTATCGATGTAAGATATGATAGATCATACATTCCCTGATGCGTTGCACCGTCTTTACCGACAAGTCCTGCCCTGTCAACCGCCAGGATAACATGCAGCTTATTCAGACAGACATCATGGAGAATCTGGTCATAAGCTCTTTGCATAAATGTTGAATAAATTGCAACAACCGGGGTCATTCCCGCTGCTGCCATGCCTGCCGCATAAGTAACAGCATATTCTTCGGCAATACCGACATCGGAAAATCTATCCGGAAAGCTTTCTTTAAACTTATCAAGTCCTGTTCCTGTCGGCATCGCTGCAGTTATTGCAAATATCTTTTCATCTCTTGATGCTCTGTCAATAAGACTTTTTGAAAAAACATCCGTATATGACTTTTCATTGCTCTTATTTAGAAATTCACCGGTCGCAGGATCAAAAGGATCAACACCATGGAATTTTGAAGGGTTTTTCATGGCATATTCATAACCTTTTCCCTTCTTTGTAACCACGTGGACTATAACCGGCTTTTTAGCGCTAAACGCCGTCTTAAATGCTTTAACCATAATATCAACATCATGTCCGTCGATAGGTCCCATATACGTAAGTCCCATATCTTCAAAAAGCATTCCCGGGATAACAAGTCTCTTAAGAGAATCCTTTGTATTCTTAATCTTTGATGCGATTGCATTACCAACTTTAGGAACACTTCTTATGGCACTTTCCACATTGCCCTTAAAATCACTGTATGCCGAATCAACTCTGATTTTTCCAAGATAGCTTGCCATTCCACCTACATTTTCCGAAATAGACATATTGTTATCGTTAAGCACAATCACAAGATTTGATTTAAGTCTTGCCGCATTGTTAAGAGCCTCATAGGCCATTCCTCCAGACAAGGCACCATCACCGATAACAGCTGCAATTTTATACTTTTCCCCCTGCAAATCTCTTCCCTTTGCATAACCTACGGCAGCGGCTATCGAAGTAGAACTGTGGCCGGCAGAAAATGCATCACAATCGCTTTCTGTCATCTTAGGAAATCCACACAGTCCTCCCATCTGACGAAGCGTAGTGAATTCATTTTTTCTTCCGGTAAGAATCTTGTGTGTATATGCCTGATGTCCAACGTCCCAAATAAGCTTATCCTTAGGAAAATCCATGCACAGATGAAGCGCCATGGTAAGTTCCACAACACCAAGATTAGGTGCCAGATGTCCGCCTGTCTTACTTACGTTATTAACAAGAAAAGAACGAATCTGTTCCGCAAGAATCTTGCGATACTGCGCCGGAATATATTTTATATCATTAGGTTGTTTTATTCCTTCTAAAATCTTTAGCATTTTAATACCTCTGAATTATTTATTTCTATGTATCAGATAAATAAAAAGTTCCTTAATGAATTCATAACTGTCCCTGTTAACTACATCAAGTTCATCAAGCAGATTAACTGCTTTATTAGAAAGAGATGCAACAATCTGCGATGCCTTGTCAACACCGTAAAGTGTTACATAAGTAGTCTTATTATTCTTCTCGTCGCTGTTAACCGGCTTGCCAATCTCCTTAGCATCTCCTGTCACATCAAGAATATCGTCCTGAATCTGAAATGCCATTCCAACATACGAAGCTATCTTTTCGACTTTTTCCACCTGACTGTCATCGGCGCCCGCAAGAACAGCACCTATCATCATCGATGCTTCTAGAAGTGCCCCTGTCTTTAACTCGTATATAAAATTAAGTGTCTGCTCATCTAAAGTCTTATCATCATTTTCAACATCAACAGCCTGTCCGCCAAGCATTCCGCTTATTCCCGGTTTCTTTGCAAGAATCTTTATTGCCCTTGCAACCGTCTGGATATCATTTTTCTCGTTAAATGATTCTGATGCAACCTCATAGGCATAATTTAATAAGCCGTCGCCTGCAAGAATTGCAGCAGCATAACCAAATTTCACATGTGTTGTAGGCATACCTCGTCTTAATTCATCATCATCCATTGCCGGAAGGTCATCGTGCACAAGAGAATATGTATGAATCATCTCTATTGCAGCCATAAATCTTCTAAGAGCATCCTCATTAATATTCTCTTTGCTTAAAAGATTATAAAATTCCTGTATAAAAAGTGGTCTGAGCCTCTTGCCGCCGCTTCTCATACTGTAATTCATAGCTTCAATTATTCCCTTCTGAAGTCCTTCCTCTTTAGGCAGTAAAGAATACACAGTATCCTGAGCCGTCTGTGCTTTTTTATCTAAAAGGGTCATAAAATCCATACTAATCTGTAACCTCCACAAAACCTTTTTCGTTATTCATAAGACATGCCATCTCTTTTTCGGCATTTTCAACCGCTTCATTGCATTTTCCTATAATACCTACGCCCTCTTTGTACATGTCCATAAGTTCATTCAGACTGCAATTATCTTTCTCCATCTTCTCAAGCAGTTCCTCTACCTGCAAAAATCCTTTTTCTATATCAAATTTCTCTGTAGTCTTAGCCATACAGATTCATCTCCTTTAAACGTTATTTGCGGATAACTCAATGTGTTCCTTTCCGGTAACCTTCGCTTCTATATTGCCATCAAACAGAGTAACAATAATATCGTCTCCATCTTTGACATCATCAATACTTTTAATCTTTTTATTATCCTGTGTCGTAGTGTAACTGTAACCCTGACCAAGCTTTTTAAGCGGTGATACACCTTCAAGTCTTGCCGAAAGTATACCGATTGTCCTCTTGCTTTCATTAATCTTTTTGTTCATCAGATTATGAAGCTTCTCATAATATCTGTCGGACGTCATCTTGTAACCGTCAAGTTTTGCCTGCACTCCCGCACGTTCAAGTCTTTTAAGATAATTATCACATCTAAGCTTTGTCGTGTAGATGGCATTATTCATAATACGGTCAAATGAGTCCTTTAATTTGCGTGTATCCACAACAAACTGATTATAATCAAATACCGCGGCTGTTGCTGCTGCGGTAGGTGTAGGTGCTCTAAAATCCGATACATAATCGATAATTGTAGTGTCTGTCTCGTGTCCGACGCCTGATATAACAGGAGTATTACACTCATAACATGCTCTTGCAACTATCTCCTCATTAAATGCCCACAAATCCTCCATCGAGCCTCCACCTCTGGCAACAATAATCACATCCATGCTCATGCCGTCAAGCTTTTTAATTCCATTCGCTATAGTAGCTGCCGCACCGGCTCCCTGAACCTGAACAGGACAAAGATACAGCGTGACAAAAGGATTTCTCTGTCTTGCAACATTACATATATCCGCAAGTGCAGCTGCCTGCGCAGAAGTAACAACTCCAATCCTCATTGCATAGCGGGGAATTCTTTTCTTATGCTCATTGTCAAAAAGCCCCTCGGCACCTAGCTTTACCTTGAGCTTTTCAAACTCCTCATAGAGTTTTCCGACACCATCCTTTTCAATTAAAGACGCATACATCTGGTATTTTCCGTCTCTTTCATAAACCGATACACGTCCGGTTACCACGATGCTTTGTCCGGTCTCAAGCTTAAACTTAAGACCTGCCCTTTGACCATAAAACATAACACATGCTAACTGACCTATATTGTCTTTGATGGTAAAGTATATGTGTCCGCTCTGATGATACTTAACGTTTGATACTTCACCTCTTACACTGACATTTCTAAGCATCGGCTCGTATTCAAACATCTGTTTAATATATTCGTTAAGTTTTCCTACTGTAATCTCCATAATTATTATCTATTTAACCTAGCAAAAAACAAAGGAATGAATCTTTGTGACTCACTCCTTATATTCATTATAAAATCTTTGCAAGCACACCATTAATAAAGCCTGCCGAATTCTCCTGTCCATATATCTTGGCTATCTCAACAGCCTCGTTGATTGACACCTTCTCAGGTATGGTATCATCAAATTTGATTTCAAATACGGCAAGTCTTAAAATACACAAATCAACTTTTGCTATTCTGGAAATCTTCCAGCCTACGCAATTAGCTGAAATCACTTCATCAATCTCAGTTATATGAGATAAAATGTCATTAAATCTTGCTGTAAAAGATTTCGCATCCTCCGGTTCCATCTGAACGGTCTGGATGTAAAGTTCCAACTGCTGCTGCATCTGATCGTCTTCATGAAAATCTTTGCAATACAGCATCTTAATTAGATGTTCTCTTGATTCTCTTCTGGTCATGGAATTGCTCCTTAATTGAAATTATCGATGTTAACACCGCATATTCTTACATCAACGACTGCAACTTCAAGACCTGTCATATTCTCTATTGCTGTCTTAACTTTATCCTGAACAATCTTAGCTGTCTCAGGGATTGAAAATCCGTACTTCATTGTTATTCCAAGGTCAACAAAAACCTTCTCATCTTCGATTGTTATCTTAACGCCTTTGCTTAAGTTCTTAACACCAAGCTTACCAACAATCTCATTGGTGATGTTAGTATGCATTGCATATACACCTTCAACATCAGTTGCTGCAAGTCCTGCTATTGTAGCAACAACATCATCTGCTATCTGAACCTCTCCAAAATCCTTATCTTCGTATATTACATTAGTATCTTCACTGGTTTTAACGTCCATTTTTATACCTCCGATTCTCCTGAAATCATACTCTCATTATAGCAAATATACGCCTATTTGCAATGATTTTTTAATTCACCTCACCGGCGGAAGTTACGGGCGATATAACAATATTGCTTCCTTCAACTCCTGTCTTTCTTTTTACAACGTCCATTATTACCGTTGCATCCTCACTTGTTATACTGTCCACATCCACTATAACATCAGCTCCTTTACCTGCAATACTTACTATCGCATTATCATAACCTTTTGCCGCTAACAGCGATTCTGCCGCAAGCTCTTTTTCCGCATTTGCCGTTATACTTAGAATTTCATTAAGTGCCTTATCCTTCATATCCTGACTTGTCTTTTCATCATCAACTATACTTAAAAGGTCAGCTTTGTTTTTCGCACGGCTTTGCTCTCGTTGAAGCTTTGCATTATATATGGCATCTGTGGAAATGAAATTGTTAACCATAACAACCTCTCCCACATTGTTTTTCATCACTTTATCTGCATCTGCCGATTCATCTTTACCTTCATTACCTTCATTATCTTCATCTGCATTTTCTATATCAGTACTTCCTCTATCAGTATTTTCATCATTCATTGTCTCTTCAGTATCATTATCATTTTTAACATTACTGTCATCTGTAACATCATCATCATCATTTGTAGCATCAATATCCGCATCCATGTTTTCTGCCATTACGCTTTGTATTACATCCCGTTCTTCCTCATTGTTATCCGTACTGTTATATGTAATATTGTTGTCACTTTTACTATCCTTATTCTCCTTATCCCCCGTAAAATTCAAATACCCTACAATAGCAAGAAGTATAGCCATTGCAGTAAGAACAAACTGATTTCTGCCTACAGCTTTTTTCATGTCAATCCCCCTTTAATTTTACATCAGCTAGCCTTTAATCACTTTAATCTTATGAGCTTCAACTCCAAATAATGCCTTAACGGCTTCATTTATATTCATAATTGTTGAAGCATCGGCCTTACTTCCCGTCACAACGAGAACACCTTCCACTTTAAGCTGTCCTTTGCCTGCAAATTCACTTACATTTGAAGTATCGACACTTATCATAACACTGACCGGTGATGCTCCGGGAATTTTACTTAAAACCTCCTCAAGCTCTCCTTGTGTATACTCAATATAGTTTTGCACATAATTGTCCGAACTGCCCGCATATCCACTGTATGAAGAAAGAATTCCTGCCTCCTTGTTATCCGCCACTTTACTGTCTTTTGCCGGAATAACCGAGATACCTATAAGAGCCACTCCGCATACACCGATTATAAGCATGTTCTTTTTGCTTAGTTTCCCAATACCGCCGCCTGCTAAATTATTAGAATCCGACATAATATACACTCCCAAAGTCATTCATCAGTTAACTGACTGTTAATATATTCTCTAGCTTTTTCATCATTCATCTTTATTATCTCATCATAAGGAGTCTCTTCGTTAAAGCTTATAAGTTCATCAATCTGCTCAATAATCACGTCACCGTCAGCACCACTCAGATTTTTAATTACTGGTGTTACAATCGTAATTACAACAATCAGACCGGCAATGTATCTTATTATTTCATTTTCCTTATTTATCAGCATCGTCTTATCAAACAACGCAAAAATAATTATTATATACCCCACATTTTTAACTGTCTGAATAAATGCTTCCATAGTCCCCCCTACGTACATGTCAGTGCCAACGTAATCATAAAAAGTCCTGCACATGTCATAAGACTCATTCCCAGAATACCTATGGCTTTTGCTACACCTTCCACAAGTTCTGCTATTCTTGAATCCGACACAGGCGCTATTATTGCTGCAATAAATTGAATTAATAGCATAGATAGGAATATTCTTATTATCGGTGATAATAGCATTATTAGTATTAATATAAGTGCTGACAGACCAATCGCATTTTTAACAAGCATAGACGATGAAAACAGTAAATCACTTATCTGTGATACGGTATTTCCTGCCATTGGAATAGCCTGCAACGTTCCAAACAAAGTCTGCCTTGCCGTCATATCCTTGTACGGAAGAATCATCTTTTGAAAAACAGACAGAGTCACAACAAGCACAAGCAAAGAGCTTACAATAAAAAATGCCAATTTTTCCACGAACTTTGTAAGTCTTACAAAACGGTTATCATCCATAAAATTTCCTGTTATATTTATTATCATATAAACTCTGCTTAACGGAACTACAACTGCAATTATGATAATATTCACTGCAGTCAGAATAGCCATCGAAAGCGTTGCGTAACCTGTAGCACTAAAGCTTCCCGTACTGAATGCAACCATTCCCGCAAACACCGGAATAACCGTCTTCATAAAGTCACGTATCAACGCTATAGTATCCACCGTAACTACATATACGTCGGAAAACAAAGATACAAGAACTACACCAATCACCATATAAGTAATCGTAAATGTTCCCTCTGCCATTTTGCCAAGCATTGTTCCTTTAAAAAATGAAATACTCATTCCGCATAGAAGTGACATTCCAAGAATGGTCAGCATATAATTCTTATATCTGTTAAGCTGTTGTTTTATATATATTTTTATCTGTCCAGTTAACACTGTAAGATTAATTTTACCTTCACTTTTTATCGCCTCTACATAATCCCCAAACCCATTGCCGGTATACAGGTCGTTATCATACAAAAATTTATCTATCTCTATGTAATCCTGTGCCAGCACACTGCTCTTTTTACACATGCACATAAGAAAAACAGTCACGACAAATACCACACATTTTCCGGCATTTTTATGTATCATAATTATTTACCGCCATTTACAGAATATCATTAATCATCCCTATAAGTCCGGTTAGGACCGGCAGGCTCATTGTAAGTATTGTCAGCCTTAATGCAAGCTCAATCTGGTTGGCTATCTGGGCATGTCCGCAGTCTCTGCATAAACCTGCACCAAGTTCTCCTACATAAGTTAGTCCTGCAATCTTTATTACAATGCCGACATATTTTCCACCGGATGAACACATACTTACTATACTGTCCGTAATTTCAATTAAAGCCCCTACTTTTTGCAGCACATAATATGAAATGATTGTACATGCAGCGATTCCGATATAAAGGCTGTAATCAGTTCCCGCAGCTTTAAGATTAACGGCTAAAAGAACAGCAACAAGTGCTAACAGTATAATTTTAAACATAAGCTCCTCCACTACACGAACCAAACGCTACAGATTAAACAGTGTCTCTATAGTCTCAAATAACTGCGCTATGTATGGTACTATCCAAAAAAGAACAAGCAATAACCCCGCAAGACTTGTCAAAAACGCCTGATCCTCCCTGCCGGAATGCTTTAACACCTGCCCTAACACAGACACAAGAATGCCTACCGCCGCAATTTTAAATATCAATCCAATCGTCATATAAATATGCCACCCTAGTATAGAACTATTATTATAAAAAGACTGCCCAGTATTCCAAGTGTGCAGTAAAGTTTATTGGTACTTTTCTTAGCTTTTTCAAGCTCATCCGCTTTCTCCCCAATCCTTTTGGTATAATCGTTAATAATCCCAAGTTGCAGCTGTCTGTCAGTGCTTCCAAAATCTCTTCCAAACGAATTAAGCTCATCTTTATCCCCAGCTGTAAGCGCCGTATCACGTAAGCATTCACTTATGCATTCCTGCCATAACCTTATAAAAGGTCTTTTATGATCTTCTTTCATTTTTTCGCAAAGCTTCTTAAAAAAATATCCGTACTCAGATTTGCTTTCTGAAAGACTTAGTGCAATCTCCGGCAAAGATGCCTGTTCAAATCTTATCTGTCCCGAAATAATATTGAATATTCTTAACTGTTCCCTAAGGCTGTT
Source organism: uncultured Lachnospiraceae bacterium (assembly GCA_902766825.1). GTDB lineage: Bacteria > Bacillota > Clostridia > Lachnospirales > Lachnospiraceae > CACXFB01. The sequence goes on along the minus strand of CACXFB010000026.1, from coordinate 57,907 downwards.
AATCCTCATTGTGGCATTTTTACACATACACAGTGATAATCCCGTCCCCGAAAAAAGTATCATTAATGCACCTAATATTTTTAACATGATTCAATACACCTTAAAAGGCTTGTTCCCCTTTCATCAAATATTTCTTCTACCCTGCCGGCACTTTGTTTTCTACCAAGAATAATATACCGTTCAAATATTCTCTCTCTTATCATTCTGCCAAGCACCGGTTTATCCTTCACATCATCAACGCTGCTTCCATGAACCGTCGCAATACAGGCACAGCCGCTCTTAATAATATAAGATAAAGCCTCTATATCTTTAGCACTGCCTATTTCATCAATCGCTATAACTGAAGGTGACATTGAACGCACTAACATAAGCATACCAAGTGACTTAGGACAACAGTCCATAATGTCAGTCCTTACGCCAAGGTCATTTTGTTCTATACCCATATAACAAGCGCCTATCTCACTTCTCTCATCAACAACACCCACATTAACGCCGGTAAAGCTGTTAAATCCATCCGACAGCATCCTTATAATATCTCTAAGGAGTGTAGTTTTACCGCATCCGGGCGGTGAAATAATAAGGGTGTGCAAAACCGATGCATTATCCTCACCTATTATGTACGGCATTACCTTCCTTGCACATCCTTTTATCTGATGCGCTACTCGAATATTAATACACGAAATATCTTTTATTGTTTTGATTTTTCCTTCCTCCATAACAACCTTTCCTGAAATTCCGATTCTGTGACCGCCTTTTATCGTTATAAATCCGTTACGTATATCTTCCTCATGAGCATACATGGAATAATTCCAGATATATTGGAGCATTTCTTTTATGGTGAATACATTCACTATAACGTATTTATCATCAGTCTCATTTTTTCTGTCAGAAAGAATTAAACCTGACTTAGTATTCTTATCCTTACAAATAAAATAATTAATATTATTAATCCTGACCATTACAGGTTTACCGGCACGAAGTCTTATTTCCCGTATGTCAGGATATTCACTAAAGACGTTCATAAAAATCTCTTTTAGCCACTGTGGAAACAGAGAACAAATATACTCCAAGCTTATCCCTCCTCTCGTTAAAGTATATGTTTGTACACGATATTTATTACTGAAAAAAGTTGAAATGAAAATATATTGGTATTATAGTTATAATGTTTAAAACTATTCATTTTAAATATCAAAATAATATGAATGCGAAAGGCGGATACAACATGGAATACGGACTTATCGGTGAGAAGCTTTCTCACAGTTTCTCCAAGGAAATACATGAGCAGCTGGCTGATTACACTTATGACCTTCATCCTATTGAAAAAGAATGTGTAGAAGAATTCATGAAAAAGCATGAATGGAAAGCCATTAACGTAACTATCCCATACAAGCAGACGGTTATGCCATATCTTGATTACATTGATGACCAGGCAAAGGCTATCGGTGCCGTTAACACAGTTGTTAACAAAGACGGCAAGCTTTACGGTCACAACACTGATTTCTGGGGATTTCTCTATATGTGCAAAAAACACAACATCCAGATGGAAGGTAAAAAAGTTCTTGTAATCGGTAACGGCGGTGCTTCAAAAGCAATATGTGCCGTAGTTAATCACCTCAAAGCAAAATGCACGGTAATAGTTGATATTGTTCCTGCAGATGGTGTTATAACTTATGAGGAATGTCTTAAGAATCATACTGATGCCGAGATAATAATCAACACCTCTCCTGTCGGCATGTATCCAAAATGTGATGCATCTCCAATCGACCTTGCTCCATTTTGCAAATGCAGCGCCGTTCTTGATGTAATCTACAACCCGCTTACAACAAAGCTTGTCGAGGATGCAAAGAACCGTGGCATGATAGGTGTAAATGGTCTTGAAATGCTTGTAGCCCAGGCTAAATATGCAGTTGAATTCTTCCTTGATAAGAAGATAGATGACGATGTAATAGATCCAATCTATAAAGACATATTTAATAAGATGAATAAATAATCAAAAGGTCAGCCGATTAATTCGACTGACCTTTATTAAACTCGTTAATATTAAAAAATTGTATTAAACTCTCTTAAGGTACTCACCTGTTCTTGTATCAATCTGAATGATGTTACCAATCTCAACGAATAATGGCACGTTAATCTTAGCACCTGTCTCAACGATAGCCGGCTTGTTACCACCTGTAGCTGTATCACCCTTGAATCCAGGCTCTGTCTCTGTTACTTCAAGCTCAACGCTGATTGGTGGCTCGATTGCGAATACTTCCTTGTTGTGAGAAAGAATCTTAACCATCTCATTCTCCTTAACGAACTTAAGAGAATCACCAACCTGATCCTGTGAAAGTGCTATCTGATCAAAAGTCTCTGTATCCATGAAGTTATAGAACTCTCCATCTGAATAAAGATACTGCATCTCTTTTCTCTCGATATGTGCCTGTGGAAACTTCTCTGTAGGTCTGAATGATTTTTCAATAACACCGCTACTCTTGATGTTCTTTAACTTTGTTCTTACGAAAGCGGCTCCCTTACCAGGCTTAACATGCTGAAATTCAATAACCTGATATACATTACCTTCAATCTCAACTGTTAATCCGTTTCTAAAATCTCCTGCTGATACCATATAGATATTCCTCCTTAGATTATCTTCAATATAATTAAACCCGGTTGAAAACATCAATCACAAATTTCCAACACTGCTTTAACTAGTTTATATTATTTGAATATATAAATCAACTGTTTTTTCTAAGCACATTGCATTTTCAAATCCTAATCACGTTTTTGCTCATCTTCAATAAGGTCTATAATTTGTTTTCCAATATAAACTCTAATTCCATCTGTTATACTTCCCTGCTGACTTAATAATTTATCATCTTCATTTAAAGGAGCACAATAATAATACCACCAATAATCCTGTCCTAACTTAACTAAATCAGTCCTTTTTTTAATATTCATAGCATATTCTTCGCCATTCTTTAAAAACAACGCTCCATCAGTATCAGTATCAATCACATATAAGTTACTGTCATTTAAATAAATTCTATAATAATCATCAGAACCTATTTTAATACTTGGTGTATTCGAGTTAATTATATCATCCAAATCTTCCTCATTTTTTAAGATAATTTGTGTAACCCTCACGGAATTTTGATTATCAGCAGCTTTTCCTCCTGATATATTTCCGGCAACCACAACCTTAACTATATCACCTTTCTTTAAATCTGCGTCGTTAAAGTCTTTAGAAACATTTGTTATCTCAAGTTCATATACTCTGGCACCAACATTTTTTTCATTAACATAATATGCACAACTAAGAACTCTTGAATATACTAATGATTCATTATTTCCATTCTCTCTGGAACTCTTCATATATTTTCTAATATCATCTAAATATCTGTCTACAACAGCATAGCCATTCATTTTTATTCCCATTATTTCTTCAAAGCTGAGGGTATCTTCATTTATTTTTATTTGTTCTGCGTTCTCAACAGTTTGAGAAGATGCATCAATTATAGCATCTTCTATATTATCTGATGTTACCCCACAAGAACTCATACTTAATATCATAGCACCTATTACCAAAACATTATAATTCCTTCTCATAATAACCGCTCCTTCTATTCCCATTTATTTTTTAAATTTATCAAATCATGTAACTTTGGTTTTCTACATGTTATATTAGAACTACTCATAGGATTCCATTGGTTCATAAGAGCAACAACAGAAGTATTACTAGAATATCCCCCCCTACCATTTAAAACAATTGCAATATCTTCAATTTGCATCGGATGTGCAAGTTTCTGTGCATGTCCCATCTCATGTAGTATAGTTTTCTCTCTAAATCTATAGTTTTCCTCATCACTACCATCTAATACAGTTCCTGCATTAACATTTAAATATATAATAATTGAGTTCCAATTGTCATACCACCACATATCATTTCCAAAATTATCAATTCCCCATGTTTCTCCCATTGTATTGTCATCAAATTCTCCACCTTCTAAAGTAAATATTTTTCCCTTAAAAGTCACACCCGTATATGAAATCCCAGGCGGAACTGTATCATTGGGACCATATATAATTATGTTACTTGATTTATTCTTCCAGTCATCAATCACATAAAAATCCTCTTCTTGAAAAACATCATTCAAATATACCGAATCAGCCCCTGTTGAATCTATTATAAACTTTATATATCTTGCATTTCCTGCCTGTCCGATATAATCACCTTCCCAATAGTTATTAAATGTTGATTTTTCAATTTTTTCAAATCTCCATCGTGCATAATTTGTTTCAGAATTTAATGATACACTCTTTACATTGTTATCAGTTGCATTTGCTGATATAGATGTATCATTATAGTCATCATGAACATTAGTTAGATAATAGTATCCACCATTATATGATATCGACCATCCCCCATATACATTTCCATCGTTAGCTATTCGTGGCGACATATCCTTGGTATATCCTCTAAGTAAAGTATCATTAGCTCCGCCAGAATATATATCCTTTATTCCCATAGAATATAGCTTATATCCCGTAGACGTTAGTACAACATACCATAACTGTTTACCATCCATTTCATTTTTGGATACTAAAGAAGCATTTGTTAAACTATTTGCCCTAAGATACGTTCCTTTTGAAACATTTTTCACCATATATACTTCTCCGGATGAAATTCCAGTAGTAGGAGCCCCCGAATGACTTACTTTCAATGTAATAAATCCAAATAAACTTGAATCCTGTGGACAATAAGCCTTTATCTTTATCTCTCCAGATGCCTTTGCCGTCACAAGTCCAGTATCAGCATTAACTGTTGCTATTCTTGTGTTAGACGACAACCATTTTACAGAATAACTATCAGGTATACACGCATTTACTTCAAATATTTGTGTTTGTCCTATCGACATGGTTACACTGGAATATTTTAACCTAATTGTTGGTATATATGTCAATACAACATATGGTCTGTAAGACGTTGTTGAAAATTCAGAAGAAAAGAAACTTTCGTTATTTGCTTCATTCTGATTTTTCATTATAAATCCAGCTTTTGCAGAGTACGTACCATTCTTCCATGCTTTCACAAGATTTGTTATGTCAAATGATGTCCACTGTGCATTAGACATCGTATTTCCATAATTAACACTCGTATCATAACTGCCAATATTATTCCATGTTATATTAGATTCTGTCCATGTTGTATTTGAAGTCAAGGGATGTAGTTTTATTGTCTGTGTTGATGCACCAGATGATTCCTTTACATAAAACTTTACGCTTGAGATATTGGCCGCTGTAGCATTTTTGTAAACATTAGTTGAAGTCATTCCAGATAACCTTATTGCAGTTCTTCCTATCTTAAAGCTATCCGTTGTCTTACCTACCCTGTCATAAACATATGTTCCAAAATTTTGTGCAGGAAATCCAGAAAAGACAGGTGCATCTACAATCGCATTTGCTCCGTGAGTGTTATCAGAAATAGTTATAGATGGATCAATAATTACAGGATATACTGTATCCGAATTTTTCAAATAATCCATATCAGGAATAATAGAAATAATATATTTTTCTCCTTCACTAACAGTTTTTACATTTATTGTTCCAATTCCAAGTGAATTGTTCGCATCATACATCATTACATTTCCTAATCTTATTTTCTCCCCATTAATTTCCCCTTCAAGATAGTACCCTTCCTCATCCTTCATCATGATTTGTCCGTTTACTGTTAATTCAAAAGAAAAAGTTATATTATCTTTCGATAGATTACTAAAGCTCTCCACCACTATATCCTCTTTAAGCCCTGATAACAAAGGTGAATACCTCAAATTTATTCCTTTACCAAATACATTTTTATATTCAATATAAGAATTTTTATTTATTGCATCCGACATTTGCTTCGCAACAGGTGTAACATTTATTAAGTTATCAAGATATGATATTTTAACACCATTTTTTATGTTAACAGGAAGTTTCACTTGAACATCATTACTTTTCACTGTATATGCATCAGATACTCTGACTAATGATAAATCCTTCTCTATTATTGACCCACTCTCGTCACGATACTTCAAATTATCATCAAAGAAATATACCGAATTAGTTCCATCACCATTTTTGAAAACATATGTATTCAAACTTTCTTGGTCATACATTCTTTCTACATGATTCTGTAAACGAAACTCACTTTCATCAACATAATTAAGTATATTGCAATCTTCAGCAATATCCCTTTTTTCACCTTCTTTCAGTTCCAAATTCTGCTTTGCTAATGTACTATCAACTCTGACATTTATCCCAATCAAACCTGTAATAAATATAGCAACAAGAATAGATGTTAAAATTGTAATCCGCTCTGATAATTTAACTGCTGTTCTTTTCATCATTTGTTCCATACCTCCTTAAAAATTATTATAACATTTACATATAAAAACTTGTTTCTTATTATGTATAATTATATACACATATACATTCATAAATCAATAACTTATACACTTGCCAAGCACGAACGACACGTTTTACGACACGAACGGCATAACAAATGTATAATGCAGACAAATTTCATTCCATTTTTATTTTGAAATAATTTATATTTTTATAATTTGTATTTTTCTGCATTGTTGCATTTTGGAATGCATACAGCCTTTTTAGTCACGTTTTTGCTCACTTTCAATCAGGTCTATGATCTGTTTTCCGATATAAACTCTTATTCCATCTGTTATACTTCCCTGCGGACTTAGTAATTTATCATCTTCATTTAAAGGAGCATAATAATAATACCACCAATAATCCTGTCCTAACTTAACTAAATCAGTCCTTTTTTTAATATTCATAGCATATTCTTCGCCCTCCTTTAAAAACAACGCCCCATCAGTATCAGTATCAATCACATATAAGTTACTGTCATTTCATGTTCTTTTAGATTACAGTATTGTAATTCAACAATATACCGCCTTTTAATATAAAGACGAAATAAATCTATAAAAATGGACAAAAAAATACAGGCACATTAAAGTCCTGCATTTTTCTTCTTATATCATCTTAACTGCATCAATCGCCATTATATATCCATACAGCCCCATTCCCACTATCTGTCCGTCGCACACCGGTGCTGTTACTGATATATGTCTAAATTCTTCTCTCTTATGTACGTTAGAGATATGAACCTCTATTTTTTTGCATTCAAAAGAAGCAAGTGCATCACGGATTGCATAACTGTAATGCGTATACGCACCCGGATTAATGATTATGGCATCCTTCTTTTCATGATATGCCTGCTGTATACGGTCTATTATCTCTCCTTCGCCATTACTCTGAAATACCTCGATATCATCACCTGTCTCTTTTGCTTTCTTATCAATCATTTCAAGAAGATAATTATAATCCTGATTGCCGTATATTCCTTTTTCCCTTATTCCTAGAAAATTAATGTTTGGTCCGTTAATTATTAAAATGTTCATGTATATCACATTTCCTTTCGATAATTCCGTTAAATGTTTCTCATTATCATGTCCACAATCATGTCCACACTTTTATCGTCCGTGTCAATAGCGATGTCTGCACACTGCTCATATATAGGCTGTCTGTAAGCTAAAAGATTTAATGTCTTGCTTTTTGCATCACCTGCAAGCAATGGTCTTGAGGAATCACCACTTATTCTTTTAAGTACTGTTTCGGGTGTGACTTTAAGATATACCACTTTTCCGAGTTTACGAAGCTTCTCGTCGTTACCCGGTGTTATTGCAAGTCCACCTCCTGTGGAAATGATGCAGTTATCAAGCTTATCTGCCATCTCCTCTATCATGGAAGTCTCTAACTTTCTAAAGTATGGTTCGCCGTCAGTAGCAAAAATATCATTAATGCTTCTGCCTTCTTTTTTTACAATCTCTTCATCCGTATCAACAAGCCTATAGCCTGACACACTTGCAAGTCTGTTGCCTACCGTTGTCTTCCCGCTTGCCATAAATCCTATAAGAACTATATTGCTCATATTCCCTGGCTCCTTTTACCGGCATATTTAATTAACTGTTTTTTACCGGATTCTTTTTAAAATAAAAATATAGAATTATCTTCTCAAGTTTTCTCTTAAGGACAATCTGAATCTCTTCATGTTTTGCAATCTGACCGACAAGATACGAACGTATTCCCGCTCTCTTTGCACCATAGACATCAGTAAATATCTGATCGCCGACAAAGAGCGTGCTGCCTGTATCCGTTCCCATAATCTCCATAGCTTTTATATAGTTTTTTCTGGATGGTTTATGGGCATCGCTTATACTATATACATTAACATTTTTATTCATTCTGTCAACTCGAGGCTGCTTGTTGTTAGATATAAAGCACACTTTGAAACCTATGCTTTTAAGTCTTTCAATAAGCGCATCGGACTGTGGCGTTGCATCCTGTCCGTGCTCAACAAGAGTGTTGTCTATATCAAAAAGAATACCGCGCACGCCTTTTTCATACTCTTTTTCGTAGTCAATGGCATATGCGTTATCATAATAATCATCAGGATAAAAATTTTTAAACATAATAAACTCCATTCATATTGTTGTATGATTGAACAAAAATATTTATAATTAATATAGTGTCAGGTATTCTAATCAGACCAATAATCAGAAAGGAAAGATTGCTGATGAAAAAAAGAATTCTCGATTATCTAAAATATATGGACTGTATAATTGATATGTACAAAAATAATCCTGAAGAGTGTGAAGAATCTTTAGACAGTGCAATTAAGAATCATCTCATTCAGATTGGATTCTTTGCCCATGAGCGAATGATACATTTGATTGTAACAGTTACATTTGCACTACTTACAATCATTTCGCTTACACTCACACTTCTTAGTGCCATGCCGGCGCCTTTTGTACTTACACTTGGTTTTATCGTTCTTCTGATTCCGTATATCAAGCATTATTATCTTCTTGAAAATGCGGTTCAAAGAATGTACGAACAATATGACGAACTTATGAAGATAAAAGATCCGAGTGCATTTACAAGTAATGCAGATCATGTTCAATATCTTAGAACAAAATCATAATCTTTTTTTATCTGCTCTTTTAATTCATCAACAGAGGCAAATTTCTTTTCACCTCTGATGAAGCTTACAAAATCAACTTTTATGGTTTTACCATATATATCTTTATCAAAACCAAAGATATTGGTTTCAACATTAACATTGCCGCCGTCCACTGTAGGTCGGTGGCCAATGTTAGTTATTCCTTTATATTCTTTGTCATCAACATACACGCGAGTGTCATACACACCTAATTTAGGAACGATTGTATCTTCTGAAATATCAATATTTGCAGTAGGAAATCCTATTGTTCTTCCAAGCTGCTTTCCGTGAATAACACGACCTTCAATACTGTAATTGCGTCCGAGGTATTTTCCTGCATTTTTTACATCACCTTTGTCCAGACACTCTTTTATATACGTCGAACTCACAATGTTATCATCTATGCTGATTTTTTCTTTAACATCAACCTCGTATCCGGATTTTTCTGCGAACATACGAAGCATTTTTACATTGCCTTTTCTGCCATGTCCGAAAGCAAAATCTTCTCCGACTACTATGTGTTTCGTTCCAAGCTGACCTACAAGCACATTTTCAATAAAATCCTGTGCTTCCATGTTCATTGTCATCTCATCAAAAGGATATACAATACACACATCAACACCGCATTCTTCTATAAGCTTAAGCTTCTTTTCCATGGTATATATACTTTTGCGCGCAAGATCCAATGTAAACACCACGCTTTTTGCATCAATCCCTTTGCTGCAAAGGTCTTTTGCGTATGCTACCGCACTGTCAATTAACAGCCTGTGTCCTTTATGTATTCCGTCAAACTTTCCGAGCGTCACACATGTATTATTCAATTTAAAATCTCTTGAACAGATTATTTTCATATGCACCACATAAATCTATTTTGTAATCGTATTAAACATCTTGTAAGGTTTATATTCACGGGCAGCTGCATTGTACATGTATACTGCCGCAAACTCACCTTTACTGTTATATGCCCTTACCAGTTCTTTATCATCTGCCTGCTTAAAATCTGCCTTAACCTCACTAATCTTAAGCTTGTTACCGTTATCAAGTCCTTTATCATTAGTTGTATGTATGGCTCTTAGCTTCGAAAAAACATCTTCTACAGACACTATAATATCATCAAGTTTTCCTTCATCACGAAGCTTTACGATATCATCAAGCTTAAGAGCATTATTTTTTGAAAATGCTCCTACTCTTGTTCTTATAAGACTTTCCATACATGCGCCGCATCCGAGTGCCTGTCCGATATCATGACAAAGCGTTCTTATGTATGTTCCTTTTGAACATTCCACTGTCATTGTAACCGTATGGTTAACTTCGTCCGGCTCACCTGCGATGATACTGCCTATAACGACTTTTCGCGGTTTACGTTCAACTTCCACACCTGCTCTTGCAAGCTCATAGAGTTTCTTTCCGTTAACCTTAAGCGCCGAATACATAGGCGGAATCTGATTGTATTCTCCGACAAATGATGCGATTGCCTCTTTAATTGTCTTGGCATCCGGATACACACCGTTAAAGCTCTCAAGGACTTTACCGGTCATATCCTGGCTGTCAGTTACGATTCCAAGTTTCATTACAGCTTCATAAGTCTTAGTGCTGTCCGTAAGCATATCACATACTTTTGTAGCATTTCCAAGACAAACCGGCAATACTCCCGTAGCATCCGGATCAAGAGTTCCTGTATGCCCGATTTTTTTCATATGGAGTATTCCTCTTAGCTTTGCAACTACATCATGGGAAGTATATCCTTTTTCCTTGTCAACAATAATTACTCCGTTATACAAGTTTCCCCTCCGATTTCTTTTATCTGCTTTTCAATATGCTCTGTAAGATTATTAATTACATCATGCAACGAACCACTCATCATACATCCTGATGCTCTTACGTGTCCGCCACCACCAAAATAACTACAGATTGTATTAACATTAATCTTGCCGTTAGAGCGCATGCTTACCTTGTAAATCTGCTCTCCTGTCTCATGTATAAGTATTGCAACCTCTACACCTTTTGTTACACGAAGCTGGTCAATTATACCATCAAGATCCTCTGATGTTGCACCATAAAATGCCATCATTTTTCTGCTAAGAGCTGAGACAACTACTTTGCCGTCAAGTACTAGCATACTTTCAAGAAGGCAACGGCCAAGAATCTGATTCTGTGTGTATGTCTTTCTGTAAAAACTATCATCAATAATAGATGATACATCAAGTCCTTTTGCCATAAGCTTTCCTGCTACATTCATTGTTACAGGAGAAGTGCTTGAATGCTTAAATACACCTGTATCATGTATTATTCCTGTGTACAGACTTCGTGCAGTCTCATAAGAAATCTTATCTTCATCCATAAGATTAAAAAGTACTTCCGCAGTAGAGCTTGAATCAGCAAGCACATGATTAACCTTTGCATATGAATTGTTACTGATATGATGATCTATATTAACTGTAAGCGCTGCATTTTCAAAGTATTCCTTAGCCTGTTCAAAGCGTGACATATCCGCACAATCAAGACTTATAAACACATCAAAAGGATCTCTTCTTGGATAATCTGTGACGATTTTATCAACCATTGCTAAATCTGCAAATCTTTCAGGTACATTTTCAAGAAAAATCTCCACATTCTTGTCAGGATAATTATCTTTAATGTAACTTGCAAGACCTGTTACGCTACCAAGGCAATCACCATCTGGTCTGATGTGTCCTGCAATCGCAATACTTTTTGCATCATTTATTACTTCAAATATATTATTCATCCAACGCATCCCCATTCCTGTTCACGTCATCAATTAACTTTGTCATGTTAACACCATACTCTATTGACTGGTCCATAATGAATTCCAGCTCCGGTGTGTTTCTAAGATTAATAGTCTTAGCGAGCATTGAACGAAGATGTTTTGAAGCGCTCTTTAAACCTTCATAAGTCTCTTTTCTCTTCTCCTCATCACCTAAGACACTTATATATACCTTTGCCTGCTTTAAGTCAGGTGTGACATCAACTGCCACAACTGACGTAAGAGGACTTATTCTAGGGTCCTTAATCTCCTGACTTATCAGAATAGAAAGTTCATGAGCGACCTCAGAATTAATTCTTGTATTTTTTATACTGTTCTTTCTCATTTATTTCTCGTCTCCTAAATATCAAATAAAACGAATCAAAATATTATCTTGGAACTTCTTCCATAACATAACATTCTACCTGGTCAAATTCCTGCATTGAATCGAATCCCTCAAATAAAAGACCACATTCAAATCCGGTAGCAACTTCCTTTACATCATCCTTAAATCTCTTAAGTGATGAAAGCTGTCCTGTATAAATAAGCTCTCCCTCTCTTGTAATTCTAACAAGACAGTTACGAACGATCTTACCGTCAAGTACATATGAACCTGCAATGTTACCGATTCCGCTTGCCTTGAATATCTGACGTACTTCTGCATGACCGATAATCTTCTCTTCGTAAATAGGATCAAGCATACCCTTCATGGCTGCAGCAACATCTTCGATTGCATTGTAAATGACTTTGTAGAGTCTTAAGTCAACCTGTTCTCTGTCGGCAACTTCTTTAGCCTGGTTATCAGGTCTTACGTTAAATCCGATAATGATTGCATTAGATGCACTAGCAAGAATTACATCCGATTCATTAATTGCACCAACACCACCATGGATTATTCTTACGGCAACTTCTTCGTTAGAAAGTTTTAACAAGCTCTGCTTAACAGCTTCAACAGAACCCTGCACATCAGCTTTAACGATAAGGTTAAGTTCCTTAATGTTACCGGCCTTAATCTGTGAGAAGAGTCCGTCAAGAGACAATTTAGCCTTAGTATCCTCAAGAAGTTTTTCTCTTCCCTGAGCGATAAATGTCTCTGCATATTTCTTAGCTTCCTTCTCGTTATCCGTAGAGATAAGAATCTCTCCTGAATTAGGAACATCGTTAAGACCAAGAATCTCAACAGGAGTAGATGGCTTAGCTTCTTTAACCTTACGTCCCTTATCATCTATCATCGCTCTTACTTTACCGTAGCATGAACCGATTGTAATTGAATCTCCTACATGAAGTGTACCCTTCTGTACAAGAACTGTAGCAACAGGACCTCTTCCCTTATCAAGCTGTGCCTCGATAACAAGACCTCTTGCTTTTCTGTTAGGGTTAGCCTTAAGTTCACACATTTCAGAAGTAAGGATAATCATCTCAAGAAGGTTTTCAATTCCTTCTCCTGTATGAGCTGATACAGGTACAAATACTGTATCTCCACCCCAGTCTTCAGCAACGAGTTCGTATTCAACAAGCTCCTGCTTAACTCTCTCTATATTAGCACTTGGCTTATCAATCTTGTTGATTGCAACAATTATTGAAACACCTGCTGCCTTTGCATGGTTAATAGCCTCAACAGTCTGTGGCATTACGCCGTCATCAGCTGCAACTACAAGGATTGCAATATCAGTTGAATTAGCACCACGCATACGCATTGATGTAAATGCTTCATGTCCCGGTGTATCAAGGAAAGTAATCTTCTCTCCGTTAATCTTAACTGTGTAAGCACCGATATGCTGCGTAATTCCACCGGCTTCTCTTGCTGTTACGTTAGTCTTTCTGATTGCATCAAGAAGTGATGTCTTACCATGGTCAACGTGACCCATAACGCAGACTACAGGAGGTCTCTTAACAAGTGTTGATGGATCCTCTTCTTCTTCCTTAAGAAGTTCTGCTATAACATCGACTTTCTCTTCTCTTTCTGCAATACAGTTAAATTCAAGTGCTATTTCTTCTGCATCTTCAAATGTAATCTCCTGGTTAATTGTAACAATTTTACCCTGCATAAATAACTTCTTGATAAGATTTGAAGACTGTACCTTCATCTTGTCTGCAAGTTCCTTGATTGTAATTACATCAGGAATTGTAATTGTCTTGATTGTCTCCTCAGGCTCTTCTACCTTAACAACCTCAGGCTTGATGAACTGTCCCTTCTTAGGCTTAGCGTTATTCTTTGTAAGTCCCTTGAAGTTCTCCCTTGAATCATCGTATTCTTTTTCTTTTCTGTCGTTCTTCTTGTTAGACCAGTTAGAACGGTTTCTTCCGTCAGCATTCTTTCCGCTGTTAGCAGGGTTAAATACTGTACTTATTGATTCATCCTTAAATCCTTTATCGCGGTTGCCACCTCTGTTATCATTACGTCCCTGTCCGCGATTATCATTACGATTATCCTTATTATATCCGCCCCTGTTATCGTTACGGTTGTCTTTGTTATATCCGCCTCTGTTATCGTTACGGTTGTCTTTGTTATATCCGCCTCTGTTATCACCACGGTTGTCTTTGTTATATCCGCCTCTGTTATCAGAGCGGTTATCTTTGTTATATCCGCCTCTGTTGTCACTGCGTTTATCTTTATTGTATCCGCCTCTGTTATCACCACGGTTATCTTTGTTATTACCTTTGTTCTGGGCGTTCTTATTACCTAATGTATTACCTGCAGGTGCCTGATAATTCTTAACTATCTTGGCTGTAGGTGTAACCTTAGGAAGGAGGTGATTTACAGTACGGATTGTAGGAGCTGCTTCCTTTTCTTCCTTCTTAGCTTTATCTTCTTTTTCAGCCTTTTCTTCCTTAACTGCTTTTTCTTCCTTAACTGCTTTTTCCTCTTTAACAGCCTTCTCTTCCTTTGAAGCTTTTTCTTTCTTTTCAGCCTTAGCTTCTTTTTCTTCGCTCTTTACTTCTGCTTCTTTTACTGCAGCTTTAGTTTCAGTCTTAGTTTCTGCCTTAGGTTCTGTTGCAGCTGTATTTTCAGCATTTTTTGCTGCATTATCCTCGCTTGCTGCAACGACATCCTTAGCCTTCTCTTTTTCTGCTTTTCTTGCCTTCTTGTCTTTCTCGACTTCTTTCTTGGCAACTGTAGCTGTTCCCGCACTTCTTACAGATGCAGGTCTGGCACTTCCGAGTCTTGCTGCAATTCTTGGATTAGCAGGCTCTTCGCTCTTTTTAGGCTCTTCACTCTTTTTAGGCTTTTCTATTCCATAATGTTTGTTGATGATTTCCACGCCCTTCTCATCAATAACGCTCATATGGGATTTAACCTCAACTCCGTTTTCTAAAAGTATATTAACAAGTTCCTTTGCTTTTTTATCTATTTTATTGGCATATTCGTATATCTTCATTTTCGACATTCTTTTCCTCACTTTTTGCAAGATTTTTTTATCCATAAAGGATTACTGATTATTATAATTATCGATACAGCTCACTGCTGCTTTTGCCAGTCCTTCATCAATGAAAGCCATGGATGCGCATATCTTTTTTCCAAGTATGTGTCCAAGTTCTTCCTTTGTTGAAAATTCTCTGTAAGGTACACCATAAAAATCAGTCTTATTTCTAAACAGCTTCTTAGTGTTATCAGATGCATCAGATGCTACAATTACCAGATATGCATTTTGTCCCTTAACAGCATTCTCGGTAGAAAACTCTCCGCTTACAAGATTTCTTCCTTTAGCAGATAAACCAATGTAAGAGAAAACTTTTTTGTATGCTGTCTCTTTTGTCATTTTAGCAGGATTCATTTTTCAATTCCTCCTTTATCTCATCAATAATTTCTGATGGTATCTTAGTCTTTAATGAACGTTCAAATCCTCGGTTTGCAACTGCCTTTTCAAAACATTCTACTGATTTACATATATATGCGCCTCGACCGTTTTTTCTGCCTGTCACATCCAGGATTATTTCATTTTCATTAGTCTTAATAACTCGAATCATTGATTTCTTTTCCTTCATCTGACCACATCCGGTACATTGTCTTAAAGGAATTTTCTTTGCATTCATATATATCACATCCCATCTGATAAAATGTATGAAAATAAATGATTACTGTTCGTTAGTTTCGTCTGCTGCTGTATCTTCAACTACTTCATCAACATCAACAATAACATCATCAACAATAACATCATCGATATTTTCATCATCTGCTGCTTCATTTTCATCAAAGTTCATATCAAGCTCAGCTGCCTGACTTTCTGACTTAATATCTATTCTGTAGCCTGTAAGTCTTGCTGCAAGTCGTACATTCTGTCCTGCACGTCCGATTGCAAGTGTCAGCTGATCGTCCGGTACAATAACCTTAGCTGTCTTTTCTTCAACATCAGCACGTACATATACAACTGTTGATGGTCTTAGAGCATTTTCAATATATACTGCAGGATCTTCATTCCATGTAATAATATCAATCTTTTCTGGTCCGAGTTCGCTTACGATATTGCTTATTCTTCTACCGTTCATACCGACACATGCACCAACAGGATCAACATTTGGCTCATGTGACTGAACTGCAATCTTAGTTCTTGAACCCGGTTCTCTTGCAATTCCCATAATCTCAACAGTTCCGTCTTTTACTTCAGCAACTTCAGCTTCGAAAAGTCTTCTTACAAGTGTAGGATCTGTTCTTGAAATGCTTATTCTTGGTCCCTTAGTTGTATTAGTTACTTCTGTAACATAGAACTTCATTCTTTCGTTAGGTCTGTATTTCTCAGCCTTAATCTGATGCTCCTCTGTAAGCATTGCATCAAGCTTACCAAGATTAACACTTATATTGTTACCTGAGCGTCTCTGGATAACTCCTGTAACAAGTTCATGCTCCATATCATAGTAGCGATTGAAAAGTGAATTTCTCTCTTCTTCACGAATCTTCTGAACAACAACCTGCTTAGCTTTCTGTGCAGCAATACGTCCGAAGTTCTTAGGAGTAACCTCAACGTTAACGATTTCTCCAATCTCATGTCCCGGGAACTTAAGATCAGCTTCAACTTTGCTTATCTGAAGCGCGCTGTCTTCAACTTCCTCTACAATCTCTTTCTGTGCGTATACTGTAACAGAGCCGTTATCTTTGTTGAAAATAACCTTGATGTTATCAGCCTTACCGAAATTATTCTTGCATGCAGCAATGAGAGAATTCTCAATAGCCTCTATTAATACTACCTTCTTAATGTGTTTTTCTTTTTCGAGAGCATCGAGTGCCTCAATTAATTCGTTATTCATTTTCCTTTGTCCTCCATATTCTTTTTATTTGCTAATCATATTAATCTTAAAAATCAAATGCCAGTCTTATTAATGCAATATCTTTTCTCTGAAAGTCCATCGTTGTCTCATCATCGATTGCAATTGTTACACTGTCTGCATCATACTCTTTTAACTCACCTGTAAAATCTTTCTGCTTCTCAATAGGTCTGTATAGCTTGATATCAACCTGCTGTCCTATGCTTCTTGCAAAATCCTTATCTTTCTTAAGTGGTCTTCCAAGTCCCGGAGAACTTACTTCAAGAATATATGCCTCATCAATATAATCAAACTCATCCAGTTTGTCGCTGAGTGCACGACTCACAATCTCGCAATCATCAATACTGATTCCGCCCGGTTTATCAATATATGCCCTAAGATAATATGTTCCTGCTTCCTTTACATATTCAAGGTCAACAAGTTCAAAATTGTTCTGCTCTATAATTGGCATTATCAATTCTTCAGTGCGCTTCTCAATATCTTCTTTTTTTTGCATTAAAAAACCTCACTTCCATTTTGCAATAAAGAAGAGTGGACTTGCGTCCACTCTTACTGCTTAAATAATCTTCAACAACATATCTACTATATCACTATAGAAAATATGATGCAAGGGGTTTTTTCATTTTTTCTATATTGCGAATAAATCCATAAGCGAAATCTGGTTGGATTCAGGGATGTCGCCAAGCAGGCCGAGTCTTCCCATGGTATCCGCTGCCGTCTGTGTAATCTTGCAGCGGTTCTTAAAGTCTTCTTTTGAGAGGAACGGACCACCTTTGACACCTTCTACCACGCTGTCGGATGCTTTATCGCCGAGTCCGTCAATCGAGTCAAATGACGGCATCAGTTTGTCGCCGACTATCTGGAAGCGGTGTGCCTGGGCTTTAAAGATGTCTATTGGTTCGAACTCAAAGCCACGCAGGTACATTTCCTGTACTATCTTCATATCTTCAAATACGTCATCTTCTTTTTTACTTGGTGCTTTGGCCGGATTAACTTTTGCAGAGGCTTTTCTGGCTTTGTAATCATTCATCCAGCTTTCTACTCTCTCAAGTCCAAGGCACATGAGTTCATAGTCAAATGCTTTTGCTCTTATACTGAAATACGCTGCATAATACGCAAGCGGAATGTGAACTTTGAACCATGCAATTCTTATTGCCATCATGATGTAGGCAACGGCGTGCGCCTTAGGGAACATGTATTTAATCTTTTTGCAGGATTCAAGATACCATTCCGGAACATTTGCTGCTCTCATGGCTTCTTCCATCTCCGGTTTTAAGCCTTTTCCTTTACGTACACTTTCCATTATTTTAAATGCTAGTCCGTCCTCTACTCCCATCTGAATCAGATATATCATGATATCATCACGGGTACAGATTGCGGTCGGAAGTGTACAGTCACCGTTGGCGATATAGTACTGGGCATTGTTAAGCCACACGTCAGTACCGTGGGAAAGTCCCGATATTCGCACAAGGTCTGAAAAGTTTTTCGGTTTCGTATCTTTAAGCATCTGCATTACGAACTTTGTTCCAAGCTCCGGTATACCAAGTGATCCAAGGTCACAATCCATAAGTTTTCCAAGCTTCAGATTGAGGGCACTGTCATTGTCAAACAGCGAGTAAACCTGCGGGTCATCAAATGGAAGATTCATGGCACTTACTCCTGTTATATCTTCAAGCATTCTTATGATGGTAGGATCATCGTGCCCGAGTATATCAAGTTTTAACAGGTTGTGGTCAATCTTATGATAATCAAAATGTGTTGTTACAGTTGAGGTTGTCATATCGTTGGCCGGACGCTGTACAGGGGTAAATGAATATATCTCCTCTCCGATTGGAAGTACGACGATTCCTCCCGGGTGCTGTCCGGTTGATCTTTTTACACCTTCGCAGCCTTTGGCTATTCTTTCAATCTCACAGCTTCGCTTGTGAGTTTCTCTGCGTTCATAATATCCTTTTGTATATCCGTAGGCTGTCTTTTCGGCAACACCTGTTATGGTTCCTGCTCTGAAAGTCTGTCCTTCACCGAAAATAACTTCCGTGTAAGCATGTGCCATACACTGATATTCTCCGGAGAAGTTAAGGTCGATATCCGGCTCCTTATCTCCGTAGAATCCAAGGAAGGTTTCAAACGGAATATCATGTCCGTCTTTTGCAAGGTTCTCCCCACATACCGGGCACGCCTTGTCCGGCATGTCAAATCCGGAACGGCCTGCATATTGTTTTACTTCATCCGAATCGAAGTCCGAGTAGTGACATTTCTTACAATAATAATGTGCAGGCAGCGGATTAACCTCCGTGATTCCCGACATTGTTGCGACAAATGATGAACCAACCGAACCTCTCGAACCAACCAGATATCCGTCCTCAACAGATTTCCACACAAGTTTCTGGGCTATGATGTACATAACGGCAAATCCGTTATTGATAATCGAATTAAGCTCATGGTCGAGTCTGTTCTTAACTTGTGGCGGGAGATTTTCTCCGTACATTGAAACTGCTTTTTCATAACAGATTCGTCTTAGTTCTCCATCGGAATTTTCAATAACAGGCGGACATTTATCTGGTCTTACCGGCGGCATATTTTCAATACAGTCAGCAATCATGTTGGTGTTGTCTATTACAACTTCTCTTGCTTTGTCCGCTCCAAGATAATCAAACTCCGCAAGCATCTCCTCAGTTGTTCTAAGGTAAAGCGGCGGCTGATTATCTGCATCATCAAATTTGTCATCCATAAGTATGCTTCGGTATATCGAATCCTCAGGATTTAAGAAATGAACATCGCAGGTTGCAACTACCGGCTTATTAAATTCCTCTCCAAGTTTTACTATCTTTTTGTTAATCTCTTTGATGTCTTCTACCGAGTTAACTGCCGTAATCTTAGGATTATCTATCATAAACATATTGTTGCCTACAGGCTGAATCTCAAGATAATCATAGAAATTCACAAGACGCGCTATCTCATCATTTGGCTGGCCTTCCAAAATTGCTCTGTACAATTCACCCGCTTCACAGGCAGAACCGATTATAAGTCCTTCGCAGTTTTCAAGGTAAAGGCTCTTAGGAATCTTTGGTCTTCTGCTGAAATAATTAATGTGTGATTCGGATACCAGCTTGTAAAGATTGATTCGACCAACCAGATTCTTAGCAAGTATTATGGCATGGTAAGCGTGCATCTTCCTTACTATGTCATTAGACAGCTTATCCATGTTATTTAACGAATCAAGATTTGTATGTCCTTTTTCCTGAAGCATTTTCACAAGCTTCATAAATATATGTGCCGTACATTCTGCATCATCTACGGCTCTGTGATGACTTTCAAGCACACAGTCAAGTTCTTCCGCTACAACATCAAGCTTATAATTCTTAAGCCCCGGAAGCATGAGTCTTGCCATGCTGAGTGTATCAACTATTGTGTACTCAGTCTTATAATTCATGACATCCATCGCTTTTGTTGTTATAAATCCGGTATCAAATCCTGCATTGTGGGCAACAACCGGACAATCTCCCAAAAAATCAATAAACTTTGGTAACACAACGTCAATAGTGTCGGCATCCGCAACCATCTGGTCGGTGATTGAAGTAAGCTTAGTTATATTTGCAGGGATTGGTATCTGCGGATTGATAAATGTTGAAAATCTGTCAAGAATCTGTCCGTCCTTAACCTTTACGGCACCAATCTCGATAATATGGTCATTCTTAGGACCAAATCCCGTTGTCTCTATATCAAATACCACAAATGTGTCTGTAAGCGGCTGACCTTTTGAGTTAACTACCACTTCCTTGATATCATCAACCAGATATGCCTCAACACCATATATTATCTTAAAATCTTTATCAACTCTTGCTTTGTACGCATCCGGAAATGCCTGCACGCATCCGTGGTCGGTAATAGCTATGGCTCTGTGTCCCCATTTTCCTGCCATTGCAACAATATCTTCTGCTGAAGACACCGCATCCATGTCGCTCATCTTTGTATGACAATGAAGCTCAACTCTTTTGAGCTCACTTTTATCTTCTCTTTGCTTAACAAAGTTTGATGTTCTCTTAATACCTCTTATTCCGCCGATACTGATTTCGCGGTCAAATTTATCATACATTGCAATAC
The DNA here is from genome assembly GCA_902766825.1 of uncultured Lachnospiraceae bacterium. GTDB lineage: Bacteria > Bacillota > Clostridia > Lachnospirales > Lachnospiraceae > CACXFB01. The sequence continues at coordinate 36,731 of CACXFB010000026.1, read as the reverse complement.
CTTTTAACATGACAAACTTACCCTTTGCAATATCTGCCGAAAGCTCCTGCGTTTCCTCCTGATGCACAAACATTTTCACCTTAATACTGTCCGTAAAATCAGTAATTGAGAACATTATTATGGCTTTCTCATTCTTTATCTCCTTAACCTCAACGCTAATTATCTTACCTACAACAACAACCTCCCCTATCTCATCCTGAATATCTGCTATAGGAATTGAATCACCTTCAAATGCACGTCCGTAAAATATATCCGGATCGTCAGGAAGCTTCTTGTAATTCTTCTTTGCTTTGTTGTATACACTCTGCTTTTCATTGTTGTCGCCACCATTTTTCTTGTCTTTACTTTCCTTATCAGCTACGTCGCCGCCGGAACTCTTAGCATCCTTACTTTCTACCGGCATAACAGGCGGTGGCGGTAATTCCTCTTCATATCCTGCCGGAATCTCAATATCTTCAAGCGGTGGCAGGTCATCAGGCAGCATACCGTAATCTGACGGAACACCGCCATTATTATTGTCCTGTCCCATGTTATGTGCTGCATAAGAAACCGGCACTTTATGTTCAACCTTTTTAGGTTTCTTTGTATGACGCAGTTCAACGCTTATATTATAATCAAAGGTCTCATTGAAAATGCTCTCTAAAACTTCTTTAATGTGCTTTGATTTCTCTATTGCAATAAAATTGTCAATTGTATCAACAACAAGTTTTCCATCCTCAAAAAAAACATCACTGCTATTATAGACACTTAAAGTAATGCTTCCTTCGAGATTCATAATATCAGCGATGTTATCCTTGTATTGTTCAAATATTTTTTCGAAGGGATATGTACCTGCAAAACAATAATTTTCTATAATATTCACATTACATGTGCCTGTATTAAACAACTTCTTTGACAGAAGCTTATTCATTGTTCTGATGTCATTTTTTCTAAGTATATGCGGACTCTTAACATATATCAGTAATTTGTTATCACTGTTTGATGCTACTATCCTTTCAACATTTACTTCTTCAAATTCGTTGTAAATGTTATCAGGCGCCTTTAGTTCTCCAAATGCTTTAAAAAACAATTGTGACATGGGTACACTTCCTTCTTAGATGATCATTTGCCCCAGTTATCAAGTTCCTCTTTCAAAAGACCAAGAAGCTGTTCTTCCGGTACCTTCTTGATAATCTCTCCACGCTTAATGAGAAGACCTTCTTTTACTCCTCCTGCAACTCCGATGTCAGCTTCTTTTGCTTCTCCCGGTCCGTTAACTGCACAGCCCATAACCGCCACCTTAATGTCAAGGTCATAGTTCTGGACAAGATTTTCAACTTTTGTCGCAAGTCCTATAAGATCAATCTGCGTTCTTCCGCAGGTAGGACATGAAACAACTTCTATACCACCTTTTCTAAGGCCTAATGTTCTTAGTATTAATTTTGCCGACTTAATCTCCTCAAGCGGATCTCCTGTAAGTGATACTCTTATTGTATCACCTATTCCCTGATTAAGAATAAGTCCCAGCCCAATTGATGATTTGATATTACCGGATATTATTGTTCCCGATTCTGTTATTCCGACATGAAGCGGGTAATTTGTCTGTTTTGAAATAACCTCATGTGCCTTTACACACATCATTACATCCGATGATTTGATGCTTATAACGAGATTATCATAGCCCATATCCTCAATCATCTTAACTTTATCAAGGGCGCTTTCAACTATTCCCTGTGCCGTAACACCCTTATATTTTTCAACAAGATTCTTTTCAAGGGATCCTGAATTAACTCCGACTCTTATAGGTATGTTTCTCTCTTTTGCCACATCGATTACCGCTTTTACTCTGTCGGCGCTTCCTATATTGCCGGGATTAATCCTGATTTTATCGGCACCGTTTTCCATGGCGGCTATTGCAAGTTTGTAATCAAAATGAATGTCTGCAACAAGAGGAATAGAAATCTCTTTTTTTATTTGTGACAATGCTTTTGCCGCATCCATATCAGGAACTGCACATCTTATGATGTCACATCCTGCAGCGGCAAGTCTGTTAATCTGTTCGACTGTGGCTTTTACATCCTGAGTTTTTGTATTTGTCATCGACTGGATTAATATCGGATTACCTCCACCAATAACCCTGTCACCTATTTTAATAACTTTTGTATTAGCACCCATAAGATACCTCCTAAGTAAATATCTTTTATACAGACATTTTTATCTGACCAGTTTTAATATATCATTTCCCATGATTACAAACATTAATACAAATAGCAGCATCAATCCGACAAAATGAATCGTGCCTTCAACATTCTGATTAATCTTCTTTCTTCGTATCACTTCGATTATAAGGAAGAACAGACGTCCTCCGTCAAGTGCAGGAAGCGGTATAAGATTCATTACACCGATATTTGCACTAAGGAGTATTGTCATCATACACATCGTCATTGCAACGTTATAAATCTTTTCCTTAACGCTTCTTCCGTTCTCTACGCTTGCCGTATAATCATCACTTATCATCTTAACGATTCCGACAGGGCCTGAAAGGTCATTAAGTGATACTCTTCCTTTTACTATCATTCCTATACTTCTTATTGTTGTTACAATCCAGTATTTAACGTTAATCACACTGTATTTTACAACCTGTAGAGGATTATCAAGTTTTTCATAATTTAAATTGGTTGCAAAACCGCAACGAAGTGTAGCGCCGTCAGTGTCAGGCTCCATGGTAAACTCAAGTTCCTTATCATCTCTTGATACACTAATCACAACATCTTCTTCTCCGTCACAGAAAAGATTTGCAAAGATATCATTATCCTTATCAAGAACACTGTCGTTAACTTTTATTATAACATCGCCTTCTTCAATGCCTGCCTTGTAAGCCGGTGAATCCTTTGTTACACTGTCAACTTTAGCCTCAGATGTTTTCTCATCATAGCTTATGGTAATTCCGATTACATCCATAAAATAATACTGTGGATACATTGTAATTACCTGCTCTTTTCCGTCGGCATCTTTTACTTTAATGTCAACTCCGTCCTTCGTAAGCGGTTTGAAAAGTGCGGCATTGTAAACATCATCTGAAAGGCTTACTTTGTATCCGTCATATTCAGTAACGGTAACACCATCTTTAAGTCCGGCCTTAGCCGCAGGTGAATTATCATATACTGAAGTTATATATGGAAGATCCGTTCCTGCAACAGCTGTTACTATAAGTGCAAGTAAAAATGCAAGAATAAAGTTAAAAAGCGGTCCTCCAAATACAATAAGTATTCTCGCCCATACACTCGCTGAGTTAAACGAGCGTTCATGAGTACTTTCTTCATCCTCACCTTCCATCATACATGCTCCACCGATTGGAAGTAATCTTATTCTGTATTTGGTCTCACCTTTTCCCCATTCAAAAAGCTTAGGTCCCATTCCAATAGAAAATTCATTTACCTTTACGTTACTTAGTTTGGCAAACAGAAAATGACCAAACTCATGAATAATAATTATCGCACAAAAAATCAACACTGCTACTAAAAACTTCATAATTATCCTCGTTTCCTTTAACCTTATATCTTATTATACTTATCATCTTATTGATGTAAGAATTTCTTTGTCTATTATATCATACGTCCACTGTTCACAATTAAGAATGTCATCTAAATCCGGAGTTTTAATTACATCGTGTTTAGACATACACTCTGAGATAATTGCTGTAATATCCATAAAACGTATTTTACCGTCTAAGAATAATGCAACCGCTTTTTCATTGGCTGCATTAAATACCGTCGGCATACTTCCTCCGATACTTCCTGCCTTATATGCCATTGCAAGTCCCGTAAACACATTTGTGTCCGGCTTTTCAAATGTAAGTGAACCGATTTCAAATAGATTAAGCTTCTTTGAATTAATCGGTCTTCTGTCAGGATAATAAAGCGCATACTGAATCGGGAGCTTCATATCCGGAGTTCCAAGCTGTGCTATCACCGCTCCATCGGCATATTCAACTGCTGAATGAACAATGCTCTGCGGATGTACATACACTTCAATCTTGTCAAGGTCTATATCAAAGAGCCATCCGGCTTCCATTACCTCAAGTCCTTTATTAACCATTGTCGCTGAATCAATTGTTATCTTTCTTCCCATTGACCAGTTTGGATGATTAAGTGCCTGCTCAAGCGTTACATTTTCAAGATACTCTTTTGTCTTTCCCCTGAACGGTCCGCCTGATGCCGTAAGCAGAATCTTGTTTACCTGAGATCTATTCTCTCCGTTCATAGACTGAAATATTGCAGAATGCTCACTGTCTACAGGTAAAATTTTTACTCCGTATTCTTTTGCAAGATTCATTATTATGTGACCTGCGGTAACAAGTGTCTCCTTGTTTGCAAGTGCAATATCTTTCTTTGCTTTAATTGCTTCCACTGTAGGTCTTATACCCATCATTCCCACAACTGCGGTAACAACAATCTGTGCATTATCAGCTGTGGCACATTCACAAAGTCCGTCCATGCCATATGTTACCTTTACATCAACATCAGCAAGTCTTGCCTTTAAATCTTTAGCAAGTTCTTCTGTTGAGATACTTACTATCTGAGGTTTAAATTTTCTTACCTGCTGTTCTAATAAATCTATATTGTAACCTGCAGATAGCGCTACAACATTGATGTCATCATTATCTTCAACAATCTCAAGAGTCTGTTTTCCGATTGATCCTGTTGAACCTAATAAAGATATATTTATCATTTTCATTTCACCCTTTTTATCAGTTTGCATTATATTATTACATTAACCGAAATCATTTAAAAAATATAGTTAGCAAGAAAGAAAACTATCGGTGCAGTAAATATTACACTGTCAAATCTGTCAAGTATTCCTCCGTGTCCAGGGATTAAATGACCGTAATCCTTAACTTCATGATTTCTCTTTACGGCAGATGCTGCAAGGTCACCTATCTGTGAAATCACACTTGATGCTGCTCCTATTACTGCAAATGCAACTATCGGATTGGCAACTTCGTTAAGCTTATCCTTAACGATAAGAGCATATATAACTCCCAGAATGGCAGCTCCTATTACTCCGCCTACACTTCCTTCAATTGATTTACCCGGGCTTACCTTTGGTGCAAGCTTGTGTTTACCGATAAGAATTCCTGTACAGTAAGCACATGTATCAGACCCCCATGAACCGACAAAAATCAGCCATACAATCCAAAGTCCGTCGCTTAAACTTCTTGTCTGATATACGTATGACAACATAATTCCAACATAAACAATTCCAAAGAAGGTCATTGCAGCCTGAGAATCGTTGTATTTTGGAGTTGAAAAAACATATACAGCCATAATTATCATAATTGATGCCATAAGAAGCATCATTCCAAGATAAGCATATCCTGTTCTTATAAGGACAAACCAGCATATATCTGCTGCATATCCCACGATTCCAAGAAGACTTCTTTCAACGCCTATTACCTTGTATAACTCATAGATTCCTATGAGGGAAATTACTATCATTGCTCCAAAAAGAATATCTTTTCCCGGAATAATTACTCCGAGTGCCACAATTACAATTATAACCGAGCTCATAAGTCTTGTGAGAAATGATGAGAGCTTTGATTCATTTTTATTAGTAGTCGACATTTACTTTAATCCTCCAAATCTTCTTTCTTTGGTGTTATAGTAACGAATTGCTTCTTCTAAGTCCTTTTTATCAAAATCAGGCCAGAAAACATCCGTAAAGTACAGTTCTGCATATGCAAGCTGCCACATAAGATAATTAGAGAGTCTTTGCTCACCGCTTGTTCGAATCATAAGATCCGGATCCGGTGTTCCACCGGTATCAAGGTAACTGCTAATTAAATCTTCTGTCACTAAAGTATCGCTGCTAAGCTTTCCTTCTTTTACATCGCTAAGTATATGATTAACTGCTCTGCATATTTCATCTCTGCTTCCGTAGTTAATTGCTATAGTAAGAATTAGTCCGGTATGCGCAGCTGAATAATCTTCTACTTCTTTAATCTGTTTTTGGAGACTTTCTGATAATCCGCTTCTGTCTCCGATAACCTTAAGAACCATGTTATCCTTTTTACAGGTTTTCATGCATTCTCTAAGATATTTATCCAAAAGACTCATTAGTGCTTTCACTTCCGAATCGGGTCTTTTCCAGTTCTCTGTTGAAAATGCATACATGGTGATATATTTCACACCCATATTATAAGCTGCCCTGCAGACATTTGAAACATTTCTTGCTCCCTGAACATGTCCTGCATTACGAGGCAGCATTCTCTTTTTTGCCCAGCGTCCATTACCGTCAAGAATTATGGCAATATGCTGCGGTATCTTTAATCCGTCTTCGTTAATGATATCAGCCATATCAGCCCTCCGTTTTACCTTTTTTGATTACTTTTTACAACCTGCTCTTATACAGACAGAAAGCCGCAAAGTAAACTTTGCGGCAAATGATTATACTGTAAGAATCTCTTTTGATTTAACTTCAACTGCCTGATCAATCTTCTCGATATACTTATCTGTCAGCTTCTGAATCTGATCTTCAAGTATTTTCTGTTCGTCATCTGAAAGCTCTCCGCCCTTATTCATCTTCTTGAAGGAATCATTAGCATCCCTTCTGATATTTCTAACTGCAACTTTAGCTCCCTCAGCCTTCTTTTTTACATCCTTTACAAGTTCTTTTCTTCTCTCTTCTGTAAGCTCTGGAAATACAAGTCTTATAACCTTACCATCATTACCTGGTGTAATACCTATATCAGAACAAAGAATTGCTTTTTCAATCTCTTTAATAAGACTTGCATCCCAAGGCTGAATCTGAATCATTCTTGCCTCCGGTACAGATACGTTAGCAACCGACTGAAGTGGTGAAGGCTGTCCGTAATAATCAACCTTAATCTTGTCGAGGATGTGTGGATTAGCACGTCCTGCACGTATACTTGTAAACTCCTGCTCAAGTGAATCAAGGGATTTTTCCATCTTTTCTTCAAATTGTATTGTTCTCTCGTCCATTTTATTATCTCCTAACAAATATCCTGAAAAAATTTTAAAGTTATTATATAACAAACTATGCTTTGTTTGCAATAATAACAGTCTGACTTTATACTGTAACCTTTGTTCCGCAGTTATTACCGTTAACGGCATTAACAATGCTTCCTTCTTCACCGAGTCCGAAAATAAGCATTGGCATCTTGTTTTCAAGGCACATAATTGTTGCGCTAAGGTCAATTACTCCAAGCTTCTTGTCAAGAACTTCATCTATTGTTATCTCATCGTATTTCTTAGCATCCGGATTAATCTTTGGATCGCTGTCATATACACCATCAATTGCTTTAGCAAGAAGGATCACCTCTGCCTCAATCTCGATTGCACGAAGAACTGTTGCTGTATCTGTTGAGAAATAAGGATGTCCTGTTCCACCTGCAAAGAAAGTAACCTTTCCTGCTTTTAAATCTGCTGTAGCACTGTCTTTAGAAAAAAGCTTTGTCATTGAACCACATGCAAATGGTGTGTAAACCTGTGTTTCCATACCAACAAATCTGAAAATCTCAGATACATAGATACAATTCATTACTGTTGCAAGCATTCCTATCTGGTCTGCCTTAGTTCTGTCAATAGTCTCACTTGTTCTTCCTCTCCAGAAGTTACCGCCTCCGATAACTATAGCAACTTCAACTCCTGCATCTACAATCTCTTTAACCTGTTTTGCAACAGCAATACAAGTCTGCTCATCAAATCCCGTCTTTTTGTCACCTGCAAGTGCCTCTCCGCTTAATTTAAGTAACACTCTCTTATACTTTGCCATAATAGACCTCCATATGTTTTATGTTTTGTTTTTATATAAATAATTATATTGATTTGCCTTATGCTCTGAATTCCTCTGCCTCAAAGAACTCGTCAATATCCACTTCAGCGTAAGCAAGTGAACAGAATCCCTGAAGCACCGCACCGTTGTTAACCTGAACAGATTTACCTTTGACATTACCTTTGACTACTGCCGTAGAATCAAGTATAACCGGTCCGGTAATATCTATCTCTCCTTTGACAGCACCTGCAATCACAGCACTACTTCCTGTGACATCTCCGATAACAACTGTACCAAGACCGATTTTTACCGGTCCCTTACTGTTAACATCACCTTCAAATCTTGAAGTATTGATATATATTTCTGCTGCTGAAGCGCTTCCTGATACATTACCAAGTATGGTAAGCTTATTTTTGCATTCAACATCACCATTAACATTACCGTAAATCTCAAGCGAACCGCTGGCATTGATTCCACCACCTACTGTTGTTCCTTTTGATATAACAGTAACTTCGTCAGTCGCAGGTGTATCGTCTTCTCTATTAGAAAACATTGTACCTTTGCCACTAAACGTCTTATCAAATGCGCCGTCATCTACAACACCTTTTTCTATATCTTCAAGTGTATTGATTATCTCATCGATTTCTTTATCATTATCATTCTTCTTTGCCATTATCCCATCCTCCATATCAGAATTGTCAAAAACATCTGTATCTGAGATTTCATCTGCAATCTCTTCTTCGATGTTATAAGCCTCATCGTTACCTTCTTCGTTATATTCATCGTTGATAGCTTCACTTTCTTCACTGAACTCTTCACTAAACTCTTTACTTACAACTTCATTATTTTCATCAATGTTTTCTTCAGTGATTTCTTCATCGATTTCTTCATTGTCATCTTCATCATATAATTGTACATCGTCAGCTGACTCCTTAGAAACCTCTTCAAAAATCTCGTCTATCAGTTTATCTGCTTCTATTTCGGATTCATCTACATCTGCCTGCGATTCATCCTCGTCAATTTCATTTAAATCATCTTCATTAAAGTCAACTTCATTTAAATGATCATCTTTTAATTCGTCCCCATCCGAATCAGAACCATTGTCAGTTTCATTTTCCTCAAGATATTCCATTAACTCTTTAACAAGTTCATCAGAATAATCCTCTTCTTTAACAGATTCATCCTCTAGAGTATTGACTTCGTAATCAGCATCCTGTGTGGTAACATCCTCATCGAGTGTATTAACGATTACATCGTCATCTACCTGCTGCATATCCATCGTTGAACCAGCCGCAAACAAATCACTTGCATCAAAATCATTGTCTGTTGCTATATTGTCAATCAAACTGGTGTAGTTATTAACAAGCTCCGAATCAATATTTTCATCAAGAGTGTTGACTACGACATCCTTTTCTTTTTCATCATTATCCGTAACAGGGCTATTATTCTCATTTTCCCTCTTAGTTTTATCACCGTCACTGGTAATCTCTCCCTGAATCAGTTCATCAACAGCCTGAGAAATATCACTGGACAGATCTTTTAAAAATCCCATCACAATCCTCCATTTTACCGGTATAACTGCATGTGTAATCTATTTTTCGTCATTAGCATCTTGAACGTGCCTTATAAGCGGTGTCTGATCATCAATAGGCAATAACGTATAACCGTTAAGTCTTAGTTTCTCAATAACTTTAGGCATAGAATCAATTGTTGACTTCTTTCCTGCGGCATCATGCATTAACACGATACTCGTATTATTTTCTTTAACACCATCTAAAATATTATCAATAAGCTCCTTTTGTGTCAACACACTGCCAGTAGCATCCATATTTGCTGCATTCCAGTCATAATACTTTACACCATCTTTATCAAGAACATCTATGAATTTTTGCATATCAAGTTTTGATATAGTGTTAGAACTACCTCCCGGAAATCTATAATACTTTGGCTTTTCACCCGTTATTTCTTCTATAAAACTACTTATCTTTTCATAATCTTTTTTAAATGCGCTTACTGATGAATATATATCCTCATAATCATGTGAAAATGAATGCATCCCAACTGTATGTCCTTCATCGTACATACGCTTTATAAGTGCTTTATCCTTATCTGTCGTCTGACCTGTAACAAAAAATGTTGCCTTTACATTATATACAGAAAGTATATCTAATAGCTTTGATGTATACTGACTTGGTCCGTCATCGAATGTGAGGTAAACTCTGTTTTTTTCTTCTTTTACATCATTAGTTACTTTTGCAATAGCCTCTGCGGCTTTATTATCTTCTAGCTTATCTTTATTGTGACTATCATCTGATACAATATTATTAGTTTTCTCACTTAAAACCACAGCATTCATTCCCGTCTGAACTGTAACTGTTGTATACTTATCAAGCTTATCTTCTAGTTTATTCAACTTATAAAAAAGTACGATACACATAATTATTGGTATGATAATAAGTGTAATCACAGATAATATTATTATTCTTTTTATAACCTTTACTCTGTTAGTTCTCTTTTGTTCTTCTTCCATAATAATCTCCGTTTCGTGTACAAACGTAACACATTAACTTTTATTTTAACACATATATGAGATTTTATAAAGAAAGCATTAAAAAAAATGATATCCAAATTCATCGCAAAAATGAATCTGAATATCATTTTCTATTTACTTATTAGTCTTCCATTGCCTTCTTGATTGCAGCAAGGAGTTCATCATATGTCTCATATGCAGGTAATTCAGGATTATCTGCTTTAATCTTATCTGTACTCTTGAATAAGAATCCTGCCTTACTTGCCTTAATCATTCCAAGGTCATTGTAGCTGTCACCGCTTGCAATTGTATCGTAACCGATTGACTGGAGTGCCTTAACTGTTGTGTACTTAGAATTCTCGATTCTCATCTTAAATCCTGTGATTTCTCCGTCAGGTGCAACTTCAAGAGAGTTACAGAATATTGTAGGCCATCCAAGCTTCTCCATAAGCGGTTTTGCAAACTGTGTAAATGTATCACTTATGATTATAACCTGTGAAATCGATCTTAATTCATCAAGGAACTCTTTTGCTCCAGGCATTGGATCAATCTTTGCGATTGTGTCCTGAATTTCCTTAAGTCCAAGTCCATGTTCTTTAAGAACTCCGATTCTCCATTTCATAAGCTTGTCATAATCAGGCTCATCACGGGTTGTCTTTGTAAGTTCCATAATTCCTGTCTCTTTTGCAAATGCAATCCAAATCTCAGGTACTAAAACGCCCTCTAAATCCAAACATGTAATGTACATAATCTTTTCCTTTCATTAAAGCAGTAATCTAGTCAGACTACGTTGTTGTTATTCATAAACCCTGTTGCTTTTTTGATAAGGCAAATGCCTTGATAAAATATATTACTGCTATCACAACATCGATGCAATATATAAAACATCCTATTCCCATAAAGAATGCCTGCCGTTTATTTATGGCACCTTCCCTGCACATTTTCACAGTGCATCCAATCGAATTAATTCCTGTAAGAATAATAGTAATTAAATCGATTATTATTGCAAACGCTATGAATCCCAGTCCCCAGACACTCATCATCATTCCGCACATTCCCATAATAAAATGAAAAATATATGCAGGAATCTGAATGCCTTTTACAAAAAGATTCATCACTGCTACTGTCTTTATATTGTATTTTTTTGATGCTGTGACAAATGAATTGATAATAACGTAAATTAATACATAGGCATTATATATTAATGCCAGGTAAAGCATAGTATCTTCAACTAAATCTTGCTTATCAGATCCGTTTGTCACAACAATAACCAAAATAACTACAAGGTAAGCATAAGGGTAAAACGCAAGTGGTAATATTCTTAAAAATCTCTTCATATTAACAGTCCTTTTGGTGTTAATTCAATGTCAGCTCAATGACTATTCAACCTTTGGAAGCTTATCAAGGCCTGCCTGAATCTCAGCGTCTGTTGGGATATAATCAGTCATCTCTCCGTTGTTGAATTTCTCATATGCAACCATATCAAAGTAGCCTGTACCTGTAAGTCCGAATACGATTGTCTTCTCCTCACCTGTCTCTTTGCATTTTAATGCCTCATCTATAGCAACTCTGATAGCATGTGAGCTCTCTGGTGCAGGAAGAATTCCTTCAACTCTTGCGAACTCTGTTGCAGCCTTAAATACTTCTGTCTGCTCAACGCTGACAGCTTCCATATAACCATCATGATAAAGCTGAGAAAGTGTTGAACTCATACCATGGAAACGAAGTCCGCCGGCATGGTTAGCTGATGGAATAAAATTGCTTCCAAGTGTATACATCTTTGCAAGTGGACAAATATTACCTGTATCACAGAAATCATATGCATATTTTCCTCTTGTAAAGCTTGGGCATGATGCAGGCTCAACTGCTATAATTCTGTAGTTGTTCTCGCCTCTTAACATCTCACCTACGAATGGAGATACAAGTCCTCCAAGGTTAGAACCGCCTCCTGCACATCCGATAATGATGTCAGGCTTGATTCCGTATTTATCAAGTGCAGCCTTTGTCTCAAGACCTATAACTGACTGATGTAAAAGAACCTGATTAAGAACGCTTCCAAGTACATATCTGTATCCTTCATTGCTTGTTGCAACCTCTACAGCCTCTGAAATCGCACAACCAAGACTTCCTGTTGTTCCAGGATGTTCAGCTAAAATTTTTCTTCCTACGTTAGTTGTATTCGATGGAGATGGAGTAACGCTTGCTCCATATGTTCTCATTACTTCACGTCTGAATGGCTTCTGCTCATATGAAACCTTAACCATGTATACTTTACAATCAAGATCAAAGTATGAACATGCCATTGAAAGTGCAGTTCCCCACTGACCTGCTCCGGTCTCTGTGGTAACACCCTTTAACCCCTGCTTCTTAGCGTAATATGCCTGAGCAATTGCTGAGTTAAGCTTATGGCTTCCACTTGTGTTGTTACCTTCAAACTTATAATAAATCTTAGCAGGTGTTCCAAGCTTCTTCTCAAGACAGTATGCTCTGACAAGTGGAGCTGGTCTGTACATCTTATAAAAATCCTGAATCTCCTGTGGGATATCTATATAAGCATTAGTTTCATCAAGCTCCTGTGCAACTAATTCATCACAGAAAACTACTCCAAGTTCCTCTGCTGTCATCGGCTTAAGTGTTGCCGGATTTAAAAGTGGTGCCGGCTTATTCTTCATATCAGCACGCACATTATACCACTGCTTTGGTATCTCATTTTCTTCAAGATAAATCTTGTAAGGTATCTTTACATCACTCATTGTTAATATTCCTTTCTCCGAATACGATTGTATTGTACTTTTTTTCACACAATACAAAAAGAATTATACTCTATTAGTTACACACGGGCAAGAGTTTCTACCGTTTTTTATCATTCTTTATGCCCAAGGATCAGCTTCCACCGGAACCCTTATATCACTAAGGCACTGTATTTCATTAATAAACCACTGTCCTGTCGATGGCTTTTTTCTTAGCTTAACTGGTCTTTGGCTGTCAGCGCCGCCACTTGTCACATAAAGTGTTGCCCAGTTTTCATTATCAAATGAATAAGGATTCGCACTTACCTTTATAGTATAAGGCTGTGACGGTGTGTAATTATTCTGAGGAGTTGCCCCATCAAAAAATGAATACACTTTATAAATCTTTCCCGTAAGCCTGTCCTTAAAAAACTGCTTTTCATACTCGCTTACATTCTCCGGTCCTTTAAGAAAATCAAGCATCTCAATTGTCGCATTAAGATCTTTTTCGTAGTTACATAATGCTGCTATTGCAAGTGCTGTTGTCTTAAACGGCGAATCAAGCGATGCCTCACTTAAAGACTGTAGCTGTGTTAAGTTAACTGGAAGCACATCAAATGTAAACTCCTGTGTGTTGTTATTACCATTCCCAACTTCAAATCCCATAAGCCCTATCTCCTTTGTTTTGTTATATAATAATATGTTGTCAAACATTACGTTTCAATGTTAACACAAATTAATATGTTCTATCAATAATATCAGTGTTGCATAAGTAGTTTAATTGAAATTATACAAAACGCCAAAATCAGGCATAATGTTGCCTTACCTATCACCTTTGGACACTTGTCTTTTTTCTTAACCATCACTAAACAGCCAAGAGCTGCCAGTACGAAAATAAAAAAGTCAACTAATTTTACAATTGCACTTTTAATATACAGCGTATCAAGCACGCATTCACTCGTGAGAGGCATATTAATACCATTTTCTTCAAAACCCATTTTGTTAATACTGTCATTAATCGAATTACTAACCTGATAGTCATGAATCTTTTTTACACGACCGGTTATCTTAATTCCATTTGAATCTTTTGCGGTATAATCGGTATTAAAATTCTTTTCAAGCCACTTCTTTTCAGCCTGTATTACATAGGCATCACCTTTTTCATCAATACCAAAATAATAATAATCAATTCCAACAGGTATTAGATAGTTAATTGAATGTTCCAAAGACACCGCTTCACAAGCTCCGACTATCGTGACATCTTGAATCTTTTTCTTATTTGTCAATTCCATTATTGATGAAATTGGTAAATATAAAACTAAACCCACTAACAAAACTATTAATAAAAAATGTAATATTTTATCCTTCATAACCAATTAAACCTTTCTCATAAAATATTGATTTATAAATATTTATCCGGGACTTTGTAACCCAAATTGTAAAGTTTGAGTGCATAATTTCTATCACATAATCGTTCATCAGACTTATCATACAGCCTGTCAAACTTTGCCCTTTTTACGCCGGTAAGAATTGTAAAAATTTCCACTACTCCGAATATTAAAAATGCACCCCCTAAAATACATATAAACGTTGGCAAAACCCATTGTATTTCTTTAGAAGTGTGAGCCGTCCTGTATCCATATAAATGCAATCCTCGAAGCAGGATTAATAACCCCAAAACAAAAGCAAAAACATATGATATAACACTAAATTCATCTTCTGGTATTCCCTCTGCTGCTATCTCATGACAACGCGGATCAATATATTCCCTGCCACATTTTTTGCATTTCTTTATAGGACTTTTATATCTTTTTATACTTGCAGTATCATATTCAAGCAACTTTTTTCCACACTCTGAACAACGCAAAACGTATCTTGTCACTTTTTTCATTCACCTCTAAAAAAACCTCATAAGACAAGTCACCTTACCTTATGAGGTTTGAAATTTTTGTTATATTGTACCGATTACTGTCCCATCTGAGCAGCAACTTCAGCAGCAAAGTCTTCCTGCTTCTTCTCAAGACCTTCACCAGTCTCGAAACGTACGAACTTCTTAATCTCAAGCTCAACGCCTTCAGCCTTAGCTACAGACTGTACATATGCTCCAACTGTCTGCTTTCCGTCTTCAGCCTTAACATATACCTGATCAAGAAGAACGATTTCCTTAAGTTCCTTGTTGATACGTCCCTTAATCATTCCGTCGATAACCTTCTCAGGCTTCTGTGATTCCTTAGGATCGTTCATAATCTGAGCCTTAAGAATCTCTTCTTCCTTAGCGATGTAATCCTGATCAACTTCTGCTCTGCTTGTGTACTTTGGAGAAAGTGCTGCAACCTGCATAGCAACGTTCTTAAGTGCTTCCTTAACTGCTTCTGAATCAGAATTTGTCTTAGCTTCAACTAATACACCAATCTTTCCACCTGCATGGATGTATGAAACGATGATTCCGTCTTCTGAAACAACCTTTTCAAATCTTCTGATGTTCATGTTCTCACCGATAACAGCAATCTGAGACTTTAATTCTTCTTCTACAGTCTTGCTTGTATCAAGTGCCCATGGCTGTGCAAGGAATTCTGTGATATCCTTTGCATCTGTATCTGCTGCCTGCTGTGCAACAGCCTTAACGTATGTCTTGAATGTATCGTTCTTAGCAACGAAGTCTGTCTCTGAGTTAACTTCAACGATTGAAGCTGTCTTTCCGTCAGCGCTAACTACTGTATCAACAACACCCTCTGCTGCGATTCTTCCGGCCTTCTTCTCAGCCTTAGCCTGTCCGTTCTTTCTTAAGAACTCAACAGCCTCGTCCATATCACCGTTAGTCTCGTTAAGTGCCTTCTTACAATCCATCATTCCGGCACCGGTTATTTCTCTTAATTCTTTTACCATAGCTGCTGTAATAGCCATTGTTGTTACCTCCGTTTATATAATATTGCTTGTTAATAATTTACCTTTACTCATAAACAAGCCTATAACCTTATGCAGTTATAGGCCTGCCAATTAATTCTGTTACAATGTCTTAATCCGACTTAGTTGATATAATTAAGCCTCAACAGTCTCTTCTGCAACTTCCTCAGCCTCAGCTTCATCTGCTGCAACATCAACTAATGTCTCACCCTGATTAGCTTCGATAACAGCATCAGCCATCTTAGAAACGATTAACTTAACTGCTCTGATAGCATCATCGTTACCAGGGATTACATAATCAAGCTCTTCAGGATCGCAGTTAGTATCAGCAATACCGATAAGTTTGATTCCAAGTGAATGAGCTTCCTGGATACAGATTCTCTCCTTCTTAGGATCAACTACGAATATAGCATCAGGAATCTTCTTCATATCCTTGATTCCACCAAGGTTCTTCTGAAGCTTATCAAGTTCCTTCTTAAGCTGAATTACTTCTTTCTTAGGAAGAACATCAAATGTTCCGTCTTCCTGCATCTGCTCGATCTCTTTAAGTCTTGCTATTCTGCTCTGGATGGTCTTGAAGTTAGTAAGCATACCACCTAACCATCTCTCATTTACATAATACATACCGCAACGCTCAGCCTCTGTCTTAACAGAATCCTGTGCCTGCTTCTTTGTTCCTACGAAAAGAACATTACCACCGTCAGCAACGATATCTTTGATTGCATTGTATGCTTCGTCAACCTTACCTACAGATTTCTGTAAGTCGATGATATAGATACCATTTCTCTCTGTGTAGATGTATGGAGCCATCTTAGGGTTCCATCTTCTTGTCTGATGTCCAAAGTGAACACCTGCTTCAAGTAACTGTTTCATTGAAATTACGCTCATCGTAATACCTCCATAATTTTGGTTTTTTTCCTCCGCTGACCTCATATTATCAGAAAACCTGAATCAGGCACCCTTCTGAAAATCAGCCAACGTGTGGTCTCTAACGTGCAAAATTATATCATAACGAAATATAATATGCAACAACTATTTTGTAATCTTAACACTCTTTTTTCCTGACCATGTACTAAAAACATTCTTTCCTGAAATAACCTTATAGGTTCTTATTCTGAAGTAGTATGTTTTTCCCTTAACAAGATTGCTTACTAACGTGTTATAACTTGCACCGCCCTTAACGTTCACTGTCTTATTACCGGATGCAAACGAAGAATTCGTCGAATACTGCAACTGATACCCTGATGTATAAGTTAGCTTGTTCCATACAACTTTTGCTTTCTTTGCCACATTATTAACAATAGACTTAATCGATGTTGTGGCAGGTATAACCGTAATTGTAATCTTCTTTGTTACAGACTTATAATTTCTACTGCCCGCGGTTAAAGTTATAGTAGCCACACCTGAATAATTCTTTGTTATTGTAACTTTACCTGTGCTGTCAACTTTTACATTACTGTTATTTGATTTATATGTAACTTTACCGCTCTTTGCTTTTGCATTCAGTTTAAATGTCTGTGCTTTTGCCTGTGCCGTCTTTGTGTATGCCGCAGTTGCGGTTATAGAATTACCTGCCTGTGTTATCTCAAAGGTAGTACTCATTGAGCCGGTATATTTACTGCTTGTTGACTTAAAGGTAATTTTTACAGTTGCCTTCTTTCCGACATTAATGTTATCTGAATAACTTACGGTATAATTTGATGCCGGAATCACGACACCTTTTATATCCTTAACATTTACTACTTTTGGAGTTATCTGCTTACCTGTGTAGACAAATGATTTTGCATTTAGCTCTATTGTCTTTGGATATTGTATAACTGTTGTGGTAGTAGTTTCTTTGCCCTTGCACTGTGAACAATACTTTACGATTTTTCCGTTACTGCCATACTTAGCCTTTGTTATATCCGTTTTGTATGTATGAGCAATAATATCTGTATCTAACTTTGTTAAATCATCGATTTTTACTGTAGCATCCTCATTTTCATAACAGTTACCACATGTCTTGCACTTGTAATAAGCCTTACGTCCTTTACTTGTACAGGTTGCTGCAACTTCTTTAACAGGCTCAAGTTCATGAACATGTTTTGTAACTTTAAAGCTGTTACTTCTGATTGTTGCCACATTACCGTTGTCCTTATAATACGCAAGGATGTAATACGGTGTATCCGAAGTTGCAAAGGTATATTCGACCTCTTTCTCAGGTTTATCTAGTGTCGCAAGCTTAACGTCCTCTTTTTGCACATCATCTTCGGTCTTAACGCCACTATAATCGCTCCATATCTCAAACTTATCCGGTTTAAAGTTCGTCGACCAGTTAATTGTCGTCGCATCTGCATCTATTACTTCCACGTCTTTTGGTTTCACAAGAAATGCTTCGCCACGGGTGATGTTAAATCGTTCACTTTCAACCGTCTGAGCTGCACCATCCATTGTATAAAACAGCTTTACATAGTACGGATAATCAGAGGATGAAAGGTTATAGCT
The DNA here is from genome assembly GCA_902766825.1 of uncultured Lachnospiraceae bacterium. Lineage (GTDB taxonomy): Bacteria > Bacillota > Clostridia > Lachnospirales > Lachnospiraceae > CACXFB01. The sequence continues at coordinate 18,311 of CACXFB010000026.1, read as the reverse complement.
TTCAAAATCAATCTTGTAAGAAGAATTTACAATTCTGTTATCAGCTTCTCCAACTGAAGTTTTATCCTGCCATATCTCTATTCTCTCTGTAACAAAGTTAGCTTCCCATGTAGCTTCAAATTTCTCATTACCTATAACAGCACCATCATAAGGCTGCTGTATAAAACACGCTGTCTGTTCCACGTAAAAGTTATTACTCTGAACATAATGAGCACCATCGTTATCTGAATAATGCGCTCTAATGTAATATGGGTATTTAGATGATGGTAATTCATACTTTTCGAAATCGTCTGAATAATATGTGTTAACATATCTATAGTCTTCTAACTCATCCTTGCTTCTGTTTCTCCATATTTCAATTCTATCCGGTTTAAAATTCGGTAAATATGTAACCAGATACTTTTCATTACCGGCCACTTTACAGCTTTGTGGTTCATTTTCAAACGCTGCAGTCTGATTAACATAGAACTTTTTACTTTCCACAAAGTTTGTTCCATCATTATCTGTGTAATACATTCTTATATAATATGGATACTTAGAAGCCTTGAGTTTGTATCTTGCATAATCATCTGAATAATATGAATTAACATCTCTGTAATCGCTCTGTTCATCTATACTTTTATCTCTCCATATTTCAATTCTATCAGGAGAAAAATTAACCGAATAATTAACTGTCGCCTCTTCACCTCCGGTTACATCAAAATCTCCCGGCTGAAAGTCAAAGTCGGCCATCTGCTTTACATAAAATTTATCACTTGTAACTGACTTTTGAACTCCATCTACACTATAGTACGCTATTATGTAGTATGGATATTTCGATGCCTTTAAATCCACGCTTTCAAAGTCAGATTCATAATATGAATTAATATCTCTGTAATCTTCAAGATTATCACTGCTTTTATCTCTCCACACTTCAATACGTCCCGGAGCAAAAGAGGTTTTATATCTTACAGTATATTTTTCACCACCCGTAACTTCACAATCCACAGGCTGCAATGTAAAACCAGCTCCATTACTTATTGTAAATTCATCACTTTTAACCCTGTACGATACTCCATCCACAGAATAATATGCATATATATAATATGGGTATTCAGAATAAGGTAACTTATAGTTATTAAAATCTTCAGAATAATATGTATTAACATATCTGTAATCTTCAAGTTCATCTTTGCTCTGATTTCTCCATATTTCAATTCTTTCTATGTTGAAATTAGTATTCCATGATACATCAAGTTTTTCGCTTCCTTCAACACTTCCCCCCTGAGGCTGTTCCGTAAAAACAGCAGTCTGTTCAATTAAAAAATCTTCACTTTGGAAATAATAATCCACACCATCAACTATGTAATGCGCTCTTATATAATATGGGTACTTTGATGATGGTAATTCATACTTTTCGAAATCGTCTGAATAATATGTGTTAACATATCTGTAGTCTTCTAACTCATCCTTGCTTCTGTTTCTCCATATTTCTATTCGGCCTGGAACATAATTTAATTTCCACTCAGCAAGAAACTTCTCAGAGCCTGCCACCTGACTTGCTGCCGGCTGTTTTGTGAAAGCACCAACCTGTCTTACATAAAACTCATCACTTGTAACCGATTTATCTACACCGTCTACTGTATAATGCGCCACTACATAGTATGGATAATCACACGATGGCAAGTCATAGCTTTCAAAGTCATCCGAATAATATGAATTAACATATCTATAGTCTTCCAGCTCATCCTTGCTTCTATTTCTCCATATTTCAATACGACTAGGTGTAAAATTAGTCTTATATGTAGCTTTATATTTATTAGAACCTGTTACTTCTCCGTCCTTTGGCTGTAAATCAAAAGCACCAATCTGTCTTACATAAAACTTGCCACTCGTACATGAAACTGTATAACTTTTATTGTTAATTGTATATGTATGATATGCTTTTATATAGTATGGATAATCAGATGACGGTAAGTCATACTTTTCAAAATCGTCTGAATAATATGTGTTAACATATCTGTAATCTTCAAGTCCATCACTACTTTTATCTCTCCAAATTTCTATACGATCCGGATTAAAATTATTATCCCATCTAACCGTCAGTTTCTCAGAGCCTGCCACCTCACCTGACTGTGGCTGCTTTGAAAAATAAAATGTCACATCTGCTTTTGCATCAGTTGCACTAAGCGGTACAAGTGTTACAACCATCATCAGTGCCATTATTACACTGACAACCCTTCTTCTGATCAATACTTTCATAATTACCTTCTCCTTTCATTTGCTTTATTATTGTGATTTATATAATTATAATATGCAGTCTTTGCTTCACCTCTTTTTCTGTTATTATTCCCAATTTTTTATCTGCATATTTTCTTTACTATCGTCTCATAATCATCATCGCTGTTTATCTTAAATGTACCGGACTTTAATCTCGAATCATATCCATTTGTACACATATAAACATCGAAATCTGTAGCATCTTCAATTATTCCTGCTTTTTCAAGTTCACTTGCCACGGAATCAGAATACATACCTGCACTGATAGTAAGTTCGTATGTTGTACTTTGTGCTTCTTTTGTTGGTTCTTCTGTTGGTTCCTTTGTAGGCTCTTTTGTAGGCTCTTTCGTTGGCTCTTCTGTCGGTTCCTTAGTTGGTTCCTTTGTAGGTTCCTTAGTTGGTTCCTTAGTTGGTTCCTTTGTAGGTTCTTTCGTCGGTTCTTCTGTCGGCTTCTTCGTTGGTTCCTTGGTTGCCTTTTCTGTTGCCTTTATTGTTGGTTTATCTGTTACATTTTCACCCTGTGCATTTTCAGGTGTCTGTTTTTTATCGTCATCAACTAGTGACTCAAGGTATTGATTATTATCACTTTCCATAACCATACCCAGTTTTTTCGCTTTATTTATTATTAAATCGTCTGACATTGTAGCATATGCCACTCCGACAACGCTTGCTCCGAATATAATTCCTACTCCTAATCCTCTTATGAAATATTTCTTTTTCATTTGTTCTTTAATTATTCCTTTCAGTTACGATTCATGCCCTTATATAAGTTAATTACAAGTTTTACTTCTCCTTGTCCTATTCCAAGTTCCCTTGAAATATCTATAACTGAACGACCTGATTCGTACATTTTCAAAATCTGTTCATTATTGTTTTGCTCAACAAACTCATTATAATCATCCATATCGAGCATCGAAATAACATCATCGTCATCCTGTGTTACTTCATCCTTATTATCTTTTGCCTTTTTCTTTTCGCTTTTTTTGCTTACCGTATTCTGACCTGTTGTATTCTCATCTTCTGACGCCAAAGAAGCGTTATCTGATTTTGCTTCATCATTAACAGCATCCTCATCTATAATAACGCCTTCTTTAACAACAGTCTTCTTTGCATTATTAACTTGTCTGATAGTGTCCTTAAGTTCCTGCTCCTTATTGTTTAACATATCATACAAAAATACGACTTCATTGTGATTCTGATCTATCTTATCAAGAACCTGCTGTGAATATTCATGAACAGCCATTATCTTCTCATTAGACATTTCACTTAATTTATCATCTGTTTTGTCTATGCATTCATCAGCCTTATCATCTAAAATCTTATCTATCTTTCCCTGCATGTTCTCAAGTTGCTCTTTATAATAGTCGTCATACATCAAATCATTATCACTGCCTGATGTCAATTTTTCAGATATTGTATAACTGATTATTATTAAAATAAATCCAATGACAACCATAAATATTACTGTTCCGGTCATAACTATCTCCATCCATATTTATATCTTCATATCAAATGAACTTGAACCCTTTATATTCTTATTCTTCTCTTCCTTGTCTGATTCCTTTTTGGAGTCATCATTCCCCTTACCGTTTTTCTTATTACGTTCCCTTGGTTGTTTCAGATAATCATCCTGTTCACTCTTGCTTGTCTTTACAGTCTGTTTGCTGTTGTGACTTATCTGATAAGCAAACCCGCTTTGGATATTTTCCTGCTGAACATGCTCTTTTTTTATCTGATTCTGATGCATATGCGATACTTCCTGCGATTTTGGTGCCATAGAAATGCTTTCAATCGGTAACATGTATATCCCTCCTTTAACTCATGTTATAACGGCATCTCCCTTATTTCCCCATGGTCTTTAACAAATTTTGTTCTGACTTTTTTACTTCTTACATAGCAGATCGCATTAGAAATAGTTATCTTTACTCCTATGCAGGCATCCAAGTGAACAATTACACTTCCGTTTGTAAAACTTTGAATCTCTTCTTCAATGCTTTTTATTTCTTCATTTTTTTGTGCAATCTCTTTTGTGTTGTTACTGTATCGCTCCATAGTTGTCTTAAGAAGTTCAAGGTTTTCTTTATTCATCTCCTTACCTTCCTCAAGACGTTTTTTTAAAACTTTTATTACATCTGCATCTGATGTCATCCCCGATTGAAGTGCAGTAATCTCACTTTTGAGTGTTACAAGTTTTGCTGATAATGCAGGATCGACTCCAACCTCAAATTCGGTCTTTGTCTCCACTGTCGAACCAGCCGTCTTACATTCTACTTTCTCTTTTGCACGCACAATTCCACCGACTATGTTTCCAAGCTTTCCATTAACAATAACACTTGCATTGCTTGAAACATCACTATATATAATTGATTCGGTTCTTATAACTCCGTCAGCTCGTATTATGGCATTTTCAATAAACTTTGCCACAATATCCCCCTTTGCCATAAGGACTCCTCTTTTTCTTCCCTGAACACCCTTTTTGACAATTATATTGCCTCCGGAAATAACCTGGGCACATTCCACAACGCCATCTACCGTAATGCTTCCTTTGGCTTTTACCTTAAATCCACTCATTATTGAACCATGTATGTGAACCTCGCCCGGAAAATCTATGTCTCCGGTATTATTATCAACATCTCCTCTTACTTCAAAAGTATCGGACACAACAACCTTGTCTTTATCAAGACGTACATGTCCGTCAACATCAGAAATAAGCGAAAGTCCATCTTCTGAGACATATATTTTCTCCCCATGTCTGAAGCGGCGTGCCATTACTTTTCTGGCTTTTATCACATTTCCCATTACATCCTTGCCATCCTGCCCCTGAATCATAGGAGTCATTGTGGCAATAACATCACCTTTGTTAATTCTGTTAATATTGTCAAGGGAATGAAAATCCACCGAACCATCTTCATTCATCTTCGGTGTAAGACAAAATGTCTTTTTGAAATTATATGTAATAACAGATTCCTTACCTTCAACTACCGGTTTGCCATGTGCAATAACATAATCGGTACAATACTGTCTGTCTCTCTCAAACGCTGATAGCACCTTTGTGTCTATGCCAAAAATAATACCTCTTTTGGCAAGCATATCTGTAATCTCTTCTCTTGTCATCAGTTTTCCGTCATCTGAAGGCATATAAAAACGCACTGTGGCAGACATTCTGTCACTTGCAATACTGCAGGTAAGTGACTCTTTTTCAACAGGACACCTCTTAGACGCAACTAAAACATCGCATGTCTGACCGCAGTTTACAGCTTCTGAAATCTCTGCCATATTAAAAGTTTTTATATTCAGATTTATGAGATATTTTGTGACTTCATCAGCTTTTAGGGTATTTTCCCCCTCAAATATTCTAATATACGTCATATCTCCTTTAAAAACGAGCTTAAAACAAGCATTTTTATTTGCCATAAAAACCTCCCACCCGGACTGTATTATACAATCCAAAAATTCTTGTGTAGCGGTTATTTTATATAATATTTAAAATATCACTGTATTCTTTAAGCTGACCTTTTATCTTACTAAGTGCTCTTGTATGAAGCTGTGATATTCTTGACTCGGACACGCCGATAATAGCACTGATTTCTTTTAGTGTAAGCTCCTCATAATAATACAGGGTTACAACCTTTTTTTCATTTTCCGTCAATTCATCCAACGCTTTAATTAACAGTTCTTTAGCTTCATCTTTAATAACAGTCTTCTCGGGTTGTCCGATATTATTGCCTGCAGAAGTACTTTCAACTTTAACTTCACTACCCTGTTCCATAAATTCCTCTAATGATACAAGGTTGGCAATCTTGGTTTTTTCCTGCATAGATAACAATTCCTGCATGGAAACATTAAGATGACCGGCAAGTTCTTCATTGGTCGGAGTTCTTCCAAGCTCAATCTCAAGTTTCTTATACGCATTATCAAGACTTTTCTGCTTTTGTCTTATTGTACGCGGAATCCAATCCATCTTTCTGATTTGATCAAGAACAGAACCTCTTATCCTAAGACTTGCATAAGTCTCAAATTTTACACCCTTGCATAAAGAAAATTTATCTATTGCATCAATCAGACCAAATACACCATATCCTACAAGGTCATCATATTCAACATTACTGCCTAAATACATAAGCAGTCTGCCTGCTACTATCTTTACAAGTGGAGAATATTCAATTATAAGTTGTTCTCTAAGCTTTGGCGTAGGTTTTTTTTCATATTCCTGCCACAGCAATAATCTGTTTTCTTCGTTCAAAGATTATTATCCTCGCTAACTTATGTATTGATGTTGTCCTTTGTCTCTTCATCATTTTCCGGCATTCTAATAGCAGCATTATCATCACCGTTATTTCCGAAATTCAGGACAAGACTAATTATTTTTTTTGCAATACTTCCTATTACGAAGAAGATAAGCATTACCACAACTTCCATCTTCATCATATAGGACGTATCGTAATTATTGATAATACCTATTACACACCCTATTGCACCTGCTATTAACATTACAAGTGCGGGTAAATATCTAATCTGCATAAGGTCCTCCCTTATTACATTTTCGATGCTATATCTCTACAACATCTCTGCCGACTGCTTTAATCAGGAGTTTTCCGTTCTTGGTATAAAACTCAATTGTTCGTCCGTAATTGTTACCTGTATCTTCAGCTATAATTCTTATACCTTTTTTGCTAAGTATGTTCTTAACTGCTTCTACATTACGGTCACCGATTCTTAGCATATCGTTATCAGAACTGAACGCAAACATCTGTGCACCGCCTGCTATCTTTGCTGTCAGTGCTTTAGGATTTGCCCCCGCATCAGCCATTTTTTCAATCAATACTTCTATACCTGAATCCGCAAACTTTGCCGGATTGGATACAACTTTAAATTTTGTACTGTCAGGCAGCATAACATGTATCATTCCACCAATTTTTTTATCCACATCATATAATGCGACTCCGACACATGAGCCAAGTCCTAATGTGGTAAGTGCGTCAGGAAATTTGCATATATTTAAATCTGCCATTCCAACCTTGATCATCTGCCCCATAACATCCTCCAACCAGGGTCTTAATTCCCAATTACATACCTAGTGACGATAAAATAACATCATATGACTCAATTGTCGGAATCAATATGAAATATCCATCCACATTGATTGCCTCTTCTCCAAATTGAGACTGGATAAGGAGTGCTTTATCTCCTACCTTACCAAATTCAATCGCAGGAACACTAAGTATTGCCCCTGCCATATCTATTGACATATACGGCACCGACTGCTTAATCATAAGATTTGTCAGACTGGATAATGAATACAGATATGCTCCTGATATAATGTTTCCAATCTCCTGAAGTGCCGATCTGTCCATTTCATCAAAATCATCAAAATTCTCTATGCTTTTTCCCATAAGAAGATTAACAAGATTATGAGCTGATTTTGTCTCAAGCATAAACATCATCATTCCGTTAATCTCACCTTCAAGTGTAAGTAATATACCTACCACAAGATTTTCAGCTCCGCCTACAATCTCCGAAAGCTCATTGAAACTAAGAAGTTCAACCTTAGGTACTTTCATATCAATTCTTTTGTTAATCAACTGAGACAATGCTGTTGTAGCATTACCGGCACCTATATTTCCAATCTCACGAAGCACATCATAGTGCATATCATCCATTCTGTCTAAATCAAGTTTACTCACTACATCCTCCTGTTACTCATCATCTTCAATAACATTAAACATGTTAAGAAGTGAAATGAGCTCACCATTATGTTTTCCGACACCATATAGGTATCCCATTTTTTTATCAGTTGTATTCTGAACCTTCTCAATATTTTCAGGTTCCATCGTAACAACTTCTTTTACCTGGTCAACTATGATTCCCACTGTTGACTGTGGATCAAGCTTAATTATTATAATTCGTGTTTTGTTGGTAATCTTGTCATCTTCCAAGCCAAATTTGAGTCTGAGGCTCATAACCGGCATTACCTCACCACGCAGATTAATTACTCCCATAAAATAACTCTGTGCTTTTGGTACACGCGTTATTCTCTGCATTCTTACAATATTATCAATATATTGAATATCAATGCCATATTGTTCATTGTCAAGCTGAACAACTATGTACTGTTTTACTTCTTCCTTTATGCTGATATCTTCCATGACCGTTCCCTCCTAAACCAGAGTATTAACATCAAGTATTAATGCAACTTCACCATCTCCAAGTATTGTTGCACCACTTATTATCTTGTTGATGTTTATAAATTTTCCGAGAGGTTTAATAACTATTTCCTGTTGACCGATAAGATTGTCAACTACAAGTCCAACCATTCTGTCTCCCTTAGCTATAATAACCACGGTAAGTGAATCAGGACTTTGTTCTAACGGTTCAACTTCGAGTATTTTATCCATTCTTACAATCGGAATTACACTGCCTCGAAGATTAATAACTTCGCTACTTTGTACATACTTAATATCAGAGTATTCAACATCCTCGATTGTCTGGATGTTACCTAATGGAATAGCATATTTTTCTTTGCCAATCTCAACCATGAGTGCCTGGATAATTGCAAGTGTAAGTGGAAGTCTTATTGTAAATGTGCTTCCTTCTCCAAGAATTGATTTGCACTCAATATCACCACCAAGAGCTTCAATCTTGCTTCTTACGACATCAAGACCTACACCTCTTCCGGATACATCGGTTATCTTATCTGCTGTTGAAAAGCTTGGTTCAAATAACAATGCGATAAAGTCCTGATCTGTCATTGTCTCTGCCTGCTCAGGTGTTATTGTTCCCTTTTCCAAAGCTTTTTTCTTAACTTTCTCGATATTAATTCCGCCACCATCGTCTCTACAGGCAATAACTACGTTATTACCTTCCTGATATGCATCCAAGAATATAGAACCCTTTTCAGGTTTTCCTGCTTTGATTCTCTCCTCAGCACTTTCAAGTCCGTGATCGGCTGAATTTCTGAGTATATGCATCAACGGATCGCCAATCTCATCAATAACCGTTCTGTCAAGCTCGGTGTCCTCACCGGTCATGTACAATTCCATCTGCTTGTTAAGCTTCTTAGACAAATCTCTTATCATTCTAGGGAATCTGTTAACTACGTTCTCAATCGGAACCATTCGAACCTTCATAACAGATTCATGAAGATTGGTTGTGATGCTTTCAAGATATTCTATCTGCTCATTAAATGAGTTTCTTGAATCATTTGCATGAGCGGTACCTATAGAAACAAGTCCGTTTTTTGCAATGATAAGCTCACTTACAAGATTCATAAGAACATCAAGCTTTTCTATATCCACACGCACCGTTCTGTTAACGACAGGCTTTCCTGCAGAAGCTGATTTTGCAGGTTGTGGTGTCTGTTTTGATGCAGCTTTTTCAGGCTGTTTTGCCACAGTCTTTGATTCAGCCTGAACCTCTTCTTTTTCATCAATATTATCTTCAGTTTCCTCGTTCTCTTCTTCTTTTGGCTCACCGGCTTTAACATCTTCTTTTTTGACTGGTGGTACCGCTAAAGCATCAATATCAATTTCTCCAACATATACTTCTTTAATCTCAGATACGTTTGCTATTGCTGTCTTAAGCTTATCCGCATCTTTTTCAGTCAGGACAATCATACTGAAATCAAACTCAAACTTCTCATCTTCAATATCCTGAACCGATGGAGATGATTTTATCATCTCTCCGAATTCTTCAACTGCCTTGAATACAAGGAAAGCTCTTGCAGCTTTAAGTAGACAGTTCTCGTCCACATATACCGTTACTCCTAATGCTTTCATTCCGTCAGCAACTGCTTCACTTATAGCATGTATCTCATGATCTGCAATCTCAAGTGTTCTGTATTTTTCTTTCTCATTGACCGCAGTTTCATCTTTCTTTTTTGAAGATGATTTTTTCTTTCCCGCACTCTCTTTTTTGGCAGGCTTTTTAGAGGGATCTGATTTGCCCGTTCCTTCCTCTAAAATCTCATTAAGTTCGGTTATGATATCCTCATGATCGTCTAATCCTTCAGTACCTGTTTCTACAATTGAAGCAAGATATGATTCAATTGCATCAAGTCCCTGGAAAAGTACATCGACAAGTTTGTCGGATGCTTTCATATTACCGCTTCTGATTTCAGAAAATACATTCTCCATGTCATGGGTAAGTCTCTGCATTCTTGTGTATCCCATGGTTCCTGCCATACCCTTAAGGGAATGGGCAGCACGGAAAATCTCATTGATGGTATTCTCGTTCTCCGGCTCTTTTTCAAGAATAAGAATATGCTCATTCAATGACTGAAGATGTTCTTTGGTTTCATCAATAAATACTTCAAGATACTGGCTAACGTCCATTTTTCTGCACCCCCACGTGATTTATTATTGATATTGCTATCTTTTCTAGTGGTAATACTTCATCTACACATCCTGTTTTCTCAATGCTTTTTGGCATACCATACACAACGCAGGTCTCCTCATTTTGAGATATAATGTGCAGATTATTGCTCTTTCTGATGTCCAGTATTCCCCTTGTGGCATCGTGTCCCATTCCGGTCATTACAACACAAGTAATCTCTTCAAATACCGACATCTCGAGTGATTTAAGTGTAACATCGCAACATGGTTTCAGTCCCCCGGCACTTGTTCCTTCAACAACATTCAGTCTGACTTTTCCGTCCTTACCAAATGAAAATGTTGTATGGTATCCTCCCGGTGCAATATAAACATGTCCCTTCTTCAAAACATCTCCGTCTCTTATCTCTGTAACATCAATCTCGCTTAACTCGTCCAGTCTGTCTGCCAGTGACTTTGTAAACCCTTTTGGCATATGCTGCACAAGCACTATCGGTGCATCAATGTTCTTAGGAATGTAAGGAATAACTTTCTGCAACGACCTTGGACCGCCTGTGGAAGAAGCAATAAAAATCAGTTTTTTACCTTTTTCTTTCTTAACAGGCGTCTGACTATCTTTTACGCTCGAAATAGCCTTCTCAAACTCTTTTTTGTCAATCTTAATATCACCGTCGTTCTGACCAAGAGCCGCACATTCAAGTTTTAAAATAATCTTCTCTCCAAAATCAGAAGTCCTTACTCCCGAATAAGAGGTTGGCTTTGTTATGAAATCAAATGCGCCAAGCTCAAGGGCTCGGATAGTTTCTTTTGCGCCCTCTACTGCTACCGTACTTGATATAATTACCTTTGTGTTTATTTTGCTTTTCGCCAACTGTTCGAGCACTTCAAGACCAGTCATTCTCGGCATGTTAATATCCAGCACAACAGCTGCATACTTTCCATGATTTGAAAGAATCATATCGAGTGCATCAAAACCATTTTTTGCAAAATCCGTCACTTCAAATCGTTCATCTGCATTTATTATATCAGATGTAACCCTTCTCATAAGTGCAGAGTCATCAACTACAAGAATATTTTTTTTCATATTCACATCAGCCCATTTCTTTTTTTCTTCTGCGTCGTTCTTCCTCAAAAATATACTTGATTACATTTTCTCTTTGTTCTTTTGTAATATCAGAAAATCTTACTCTGTATTCATCAAATCCAGGTTTATTCGGCATCATAGATACCTGGATAATATCTGCCTTTAATGTGTAACTGCAATCTTTTCCACCCACGCTAAAGTCCAGTTTTACAACAATTTCTTTTACATCGCCCCTGTCTGCGTTGGTATTAAATCTCATACCGCCGCCGCTTAAATCTGTTATCACTGCAGGATGCCATACTGACTGCATGGCATTAAGCGTGTTAACAAACTTGGCTTTCATAACTGCAGTGTCAAATTCATCTTCAATAACCTTTTTTTCAATTACTTTCTCCTGCATGGTAATAGGGCGAAATTCCAAATCTTTTAACATGTCAAGTCTGAAATACTGCCTTCTTTGATATTTTTCAAAAGCGGAAATGAATTGTACTATCATAACATAGATATTGCCGTCTTTATACCTCTCAATTATCTCACAATTGCACTGAAACATACCTGTTGCAGTATAAAAAAATCCCCAGTATTTTTCACCTACAGATAGAGGTATCACTCTTCCGTTTTCCATTGGAAGAGCAACAACAGCCTTATCATCACCAATCAAATCCAATACCTTACTTGTGTACTGTCTTATCTCACTGTTCTGATCCTGCTGTCCGTTGTCTTTTGAGAATGTTACCTTATCACCAACGCCAACCACTTTCTTGTATATCATACCTGCTTCTCCTTAGAGAGTTTCTCCAATTCATTTTTTCTTTTTATAAGATTTTTCTTAATTATATCAGTAAAAATACGAGCTATTCCTCCACCCTGAATCTGTCCCTGATTGTCACACAGTTTATCAGCAACTTTTCTGAAAGCTTTACTTGAACTGCATTCAGGAAACGCCATAACCAGCGGTTTTTGTAGCATAACAGCTTTAATTACATTGTTATCTGCCGGAATTGCTCCTGCATATTCCATTTCAAAATTAAGAAATCTTGAAACAACCATGTTAAGCTTTGTATATAACTCTTCCCCTTCTTCCATATTCTTGACTCTGTTAGCCAAAAGTTTAATCTTAACGTTACCTTTTGACGAGCCTCTTCGTCTGTTAAGAGTTTTAAGCAAAGCATACGCATCTGTTATCGATGTAGGTTCCGGAGTAACAACCACAAGTACTTCGGCACTTGCCTGTATAAATTCCATTATCCCCGCAGAAATACCGGCACCTGTATCAATAATTATAACATCAGCCATATTATCGAGCTCACAAAGACTTTTTGCCAGAGTAGTAATCTGTTCAACTGATAGATTAGTCAGCTCCTGTATTCCTGAACCTCCGGAAATGAAACCTATATTTTCCGGTCCTTCATTAATTATATCACTTAATTTTTTACCTTTAAACATCAAATCGGCAAGATTACTGCCTGGTCTTATTCCAAGCATAACCTCTACGTTGGCAAGTCCAAAATCTCCATCCAAAATAACAACTTTCTTTCCCATTCGGCTTAAGGTTATGGCAAGATTAACTGATACGCTCGTCTTACCCGCTCCACCTTTTCCGCTTGTTACAGTTATTACTCTGGCAACTTTTCGTTCGCTATTCTGGCTTTTAACCATTTGTCTTAAACTTGAAGCCTGATCCATCAAACACTGCCTCCTAATAACTGTTTTGCAATCTTTTGTCCGTCAATTCTTCCAATATCCTTAGGTACATCCTGTCCATAAGTCGTGTAAGACAGCGGTGCATCTGTAAGCATCCTGATATTTAAAATGTTACCGTATGTTGAAGTCTCATCTAACTTAGTGAAAATGAGTCTGTAATCATCAAAATGAGCATATGCATTAACTATATGAACAAGATCAGAGTACTTGGTTGTTGCACTAAGAACCAGATATAAAACCCTGTCCTCTTTTTCAATAGCATCAATAAGCTCTTTTAAATCATCTCTTTGGTCTTTGTTCTTATGAGACCTTCCCGCAGTATCAACAAGAACAATATCATAAGTTTTAAGCTTATCCTTGATATTCTTAAGATCATCTGCTGAATATACCACACTTACAGGTACTCCTAAAATATTAGCATATGTTCTTAACTGATCTACCGCTGCAATTCTGTATGTATCAGATGTCACGAGTGCGACATTGTTTTTCTGATTAAGCTTTAATGCCGATGCAAGTTTTGCAATGGATGTCGTCTTTCCGACACCTGTAGGACCCATGAAAAAAACAAATTTAGGCTTATCCTCTCCAACCTCAATAAGCTGTGGCTGACCAAGCTTTAATATAATTTTCTGGTAAATTGAAGTAAGTACACTGTCAACGGATGCATCTTTTCCAAGAGTGTCCTTTACTTCCTCAATAATCTGATCAATAAATTTTTCTTCTACTTCATTACCTGCCATGTGCTTTTTCACAAGTGAAATGCACTGCCATGTACTGTCGTTATCACCAAATCCCTTCTCATTTTCCAAAGGATTCGCGTTAACACTGCTTTTAGCATCCTGATCTTTGACCATCTGTTTTTCTATCATATTCTGAAGGTCATCAAGTTTCTTTTCTATTGCAGAAGCACCCGGTACAGTTTTATCCGATTCAAGGGCACTTATTACATTCTTAGATAAATCCTCCTGATTTTTCTTAAGTAACGCCTGCTGTTTTGCAAGTGCCTCCTTTGCAGAATCAGATACAGTATCATCTACAGCTGCAGTAATCTCCACGCTTGATTTTTTAAACAGCCTTAGTATTCCCTTTGGCTTTACTTTTTTTATATTCATGACAACAGCTTCCTTGCCAAGTTCTTCCCTTGCAAGAACCATGGCTTCTGTCTCTGTAGCTGCCGTAAATTTCTTTATAATCATCTTATGCCGTCACCATCCCAACTGACTGTAATTCAACATTGGATTCAATCTCATTATACGAAATAACTATCAAATCCTTAACATACTCACCTGTCAGCTTCTTAAAATACATTCTGACAATCGGTGATGTAATAATAATCGGGTTCTTACCCATCTCCTCGAGTTTTGAAACCTCTGTATTAAGCGATTCTATTATCGCCCTTGTTCTCTCCGGATCAAGTGTAATATAAGCTCCCTGTTCCGTCTGTTTTACTGAACCCATTATCTCTTGCTCAATCTTCGGATCGAGAGTTACTACTCCTGTCGTCTCATTGTCAGGGAAGTATTTATTTGATATGGCAGCTTTAAGTTTTTGCCTTACATATTCAGTGAGTACATCAGTATCTCTTGTCGTAGGCGCATAGTCTGCCAGCGTCTCAAATATACTTACCAGATCTCTGATAGATATTCCTTCTCTAAGAAGATTCTGAAGAACTTTTTGAATCTCACCAACACCAAGCAGCTTCGGAACAAGTTCCCCGATAAGCGTCTCGTTAGCATCTTTAATGTTATTAATAAGATTCTGTACATCCTGTCTGGTGAGAAGCTCATCAATATGTCTTCTTATAATCTCTGTAAGATGTGTAGCAATAATTGATGGCGGATCAACTACGGTATAGCCGAGCGATTCCGCCCTTTCCCTTTGTGACTCCGTTATCCATATAGCCGGTAGCTGGAACGATGGTTCAAATGTCGGGATACCTGTAATCTCTTCTTCAACATATCCCGGATTCATTGCCATGTAATGGTCAAACAGAATCTCGCCTTCACTTACCGGAATTCCTTTTATCTTAATAACATACTGGTTAGGATTAAGTTGTATATTATCACGAAGTCTGATAATAGGAACAACACATCCAAGTTCCAATGCTATCTGTCTTCTGATCATTACTACTCGGTCAAGGAGGTCTCCTCCCTGATTAACATCTGCTAATGGTATTATACCATAGCCAAACTCCAGTTCAATAGGGTCAACCTGCAACAAAGCATTGACGTTTTCCGGTCTTCTGATTTCCTCTGCCGTCGCTTCTTCTTCCGTAGTCTCCTGTTCGATTTCCTTAACTCCGATTTTGTCACTGATTTTTCTTCCTACAAGCACAAATGCAACACCGTATGTTCCAAAAATATATATAGGCAGCGGTGTAACAATTCCAAGCAGTGTTAGAGCAGCACCTACAATATACAACACCTTTGGTATTGAGAAGAGCTGCATGACAAGGATATCTCCGATATCTGCCTCCTTTGACACCTTCGTTACAAGAACACCTGTTGCCAGAGAAATCATAAGCGAAGGAATCTGGCTCACAAGTCCGTCACCAATCGATAACGTAACATACTTATCCATTGCTGCACTCATATCAAGACCGCTTCTAAGCGAACCTATAGCAATTCCACCAACAATATTAACTATTGTTATGATAAGTCCGGCAATTGCATCTCCTTTAACGTACTTCGTAGCACCGTCCATGGCTCCAAAGAATGCTGATTCATCCTGAATCTTTTGTCTTCTTTCCTTTGCCTGTTCATCTGTTATGGCACCGGTGTTAAGGTCGGCATCAATAGCCATCTGTTTACCAGGCATTGCATCAAGTGTAAATCTTGCAGTTACCTCAGCAACACGCTCAGAACCTTTATTTATTACCATAAACTGAACAATAAGCAAAATAATAAATACTATTCCACCGATAATAATATCGCCGCTTCCTACAAACGAACCGAAAGTCTCAACAACTTTACCTGCAAAACCATCTCGTAAAATCAATCTTGTTGACGATACGTTAAGAGATATTCTGAATATTGTGGTAAAAAGCAGCAATGTCGGGAAGCTTGACATAGACAAAGCCTCCGGTGAAAACAATGCATTAAAAAGTATTATCATTGCAATTGAAATGTTAATTGCAATCATTGCATCAAGCAATGCAGAAGGTATAGGTATAATCATAAATACAACAGCGCATAACAGGTATACGCCTATTCCGATGTCTGTCTTTTTCATGATTTCCTCCTTCCTTCTTTTTTATCAAAAATTATATTCTAAACAGATTGTCTGCTTCCTCATTACGTTACCCCTAATTTATTCTTTGTCTCATATACATATACGAGCACTTCAGCGACCATCTGGTACAACTCCTGCGGAATCTCAGAATCAAGATCCACGTTATGATACAGCATTCGTGCAAGCGGTTTGTTTTCCACAATTGCGATGTCATGTTCTTTAGCAATTTCCTTTATGCGCACTGCCAGATAATCTGCTCCCTTTGCTATAACAACCGGTGCGTCATCCACATCTCTGTCATATTTTATTGCAACAGCAAGATGCGTAGGGTTGGTAATTACAACGTCTGCCTCAGGAAGTTTTTGCATCATTCTTGCTCTTGATGCTTCCTGCATCTTACTTCTTATTCTTCCCTTAATCTGCGGATCTCCTTCAGACTGCTTGAACTCATCCTTAATCTCCTGTTTTGACATTCTGAGTTCTTTTTTGAATTTGAGCTTCTGGTATATCAAATCCGCAACTCCTATTATCACAAATACAACACTAATCTTCAATCCAAGATTGATAACTATCTGACCTATCAATGACAAAGCATCAAGCAATGTATAATCATACATTTTTATTATAGCTCTCCATTGATCCTGATAAGTGTTGTATGCAATATAAGCTATAACTGCAATCTTTAAAACTGCCTTAATCAACTCCACTACCTTGTCCAAAGAAAACATCTTCTTAAACCCGCTTATAGGATTTAACTTGCTTCCCTTTGGTTTTAAAGGTTTAGCTGAAATCTCCCACTTAACCTGAAGCACATTTATAATAAATGCTATTAAAACTGCCACCGCAAAAATTGGAAGTGTAATAAGAGTAACTCTTACAAATATATCTCTTACCATCGAAAGCAACAGCCCTGTTGAGTAGTCCTCCCGTCTGTACTCACCAATGTAATTAAAATACAGCTTAAAAACTTCCAGAAAATCATTTCCCATATAGGACAGATAGAATTTCATTACCGCAAACAGTGCCAGCAGGGAAATACCTGTATTAAGCTCTGCACTTTTGGCAACCCTGCCTTCTTCTCTGGCATCTTTAAGCTTTTTAGGTGTTGCTTCCTCTGTTTTTTCACCACCTTCATCGGCAAACAACTGCAGATTCAGCTTTAAAAAATATTGTTCTTCACACATTCCAATCACCATTTTTGAGTCTAAACATATTATAACTGCCCGTTAAAACATCTTTATGGCATACTTTAATATCGTCTTCATCTCGGAATAAATAAATTCTGTCATTGCCGGCAACATTACCGCAATAAGAGTGAGCACCGCAAGTCCCACAAATACCTTTAACTGCATTCCTATAACCATCATGTTCATTTGCGGAGCTACCTTTGCAAGAATTGCAAGTACAACATTTGTAAGCAACACACACACAAATATCGGCAAAATAATTCTAAATGCAATGAGGAAATAATCCACCATAAATTTAAGCATTACATTATACATAAACGGATTGATTATTACTTCCCCTACCGGAACTATCGTAAAAGTATCCACAATTGCATCCAATATAAATAGATACAGATTTGATACAAGCATTATCAGCATTACTGTGTTGGTAAGAAGATTACCTGTTATTGTAGTCTGAAAATTAGCTGTAGGATTTAATTCCTGAACCATTGAAAATCCAATCTCCTGATCGATAAGCTG
>CACXFB010000025.1 GCA_902766825.1 uncultured Lachnospiraceae bacterium | reverse complement strand
GGAATAGAAAAAGGAATAGAACAAGGACGAGAAGAAGAGAGAACATCATTAATCTGTCTCATGATTCTTCGCGGATTCAGAGAGGAGACGATTATTGATCTTGGCTTTACCCAGGATGACATCAAAAGAGCGAAGGAGATAAACAAAGAGCAGTAAAGTTTTAATTAGAATAATGTTTTAAGGAGGAATATAACGATTAATACAAAAGTTAAGACATCAATTTGGAAAAAGAGTATGGAATACCGATGGAAGAAGAGACAGAAAGAAGGTTTGATGATATGTGTAATTTAAGCTTGGATATAAAGTATAGAGCATGGGAAGCGGGAATGGAAGCGGGAATGGAAAAAGGAATGGAAAAAGGAATAGAAAAAGGTCTAGAAGAAGGAATAGAAAAGGGACGAGAAGAAGAAAGAACATAATTAATCTGTCTCATGATTCTTCGCGGATTCAGTGAGGAGACGATTATTGATCTTGGCTTTACCCAGGATGACATCAAAAGAGCGAAGGAGATAAATGAAGAACAATAATATATAAAAGTGGATAAGCAAAAATTGCTTATCCACTTGCTTTTCGAGCTCCCGATGGGACTCGAACCCACGATCTATTGATTACGAATCAATTGCTCTACCAACTGAGCCACGGAAGCATCTGTGTGTTTATAAATCAGTTCAAACAGAACATTATGTATTATACAGTTTGTGGCACATTTTTTCAAGTGTTTTTTGTGTGGATTTTATAAGTGTTTAATGGTATTATCTAACTTGTCTGAAAGAGATTTTTCATTATATTCAGAACGTGGAGGATGGCCATGAATAAAGTACTCGGTCAATTGAAATTTTATCGAAAAGAAGCGGTCTTAGCACCGCTGTTTAAGTTGCTAGAGGCAACGTTTGAGTTGTTTGTTCCGTTAGTAATGGCGGCGATTGTTGATAATGGAATTGCTACAGGCAATAAGGCATATATTTTAAAGCAGGGCTTGCTGCTTATTTTCCTTGGTGTAATAGGGCTTTGTGCGTCACTTACGGCGCAGTTTTTTGCTGCAAAAGCGGCAGTGGGTGTAGCTACAAGGCTCAGACATGAGATGTTTTCGCATATTCAGAGTTTTTCGTTCACAGATATTGATAGGATTGGTACTTCTACGTTAATTACGAGAATAACAAGTGATATCAATCAGGTTCAAAACGGTGTCAATATGGTGCTTCGTCTGTTGCTTCGTTCACCGTTTATTGTCGGTGGAGCATGTATAATGGCACTTCTAATTGATGTTAAAGCGTCACTCATTTTTCTCATAATCATACCGGCGCTAACGATAGTTGTCTGCGTGATTATGAAGATAACAATTCCTTTGTACAAAAAAGTTCAAATGCGTCTTGATGAACTTACGGGGAATACAAGGGAAAATGTAGCAGGTGTGAGAGTAATCAGAGCATTTAACAATGAGCAGATTCAGGTAAATGAGTTTGATGCCAATAATGAGGCATTAAGCTCAATTCAGGTTTTTGTCGGAAAGATTTCGGGGCTGATGAATCCGCTTACGTATCTTATAGTTAATGCCGGAATTGCAGTGCTTATCTATAAAGGGGCATTGTATATTGACAGCGGAAGGCTTACTCAGGGGCAGGTAATTGCTCTCATTAACTACATGTCACAGATTCTTGTTGAGCTTATTAAGCTTGCAAATCTTATTGTAACCGTAACCAAAGCGGTTGCATGTGCTAACAGAGTTGAAGAAGTATTTAATGTTACAACAGATGATTTGCCGGATCGCGCGAATATAAAAGAAACTACAGATAATCCGGATGAATTTAAAGTAAAAGAAAGTGAAAACGATGATAAATATATTGAGTTTGAAAATGTTTGTCTGACGTATGAGGGTTCATCGGATGAAGCATTATCTGATATAAGTTTTAGTGTTAAGAAGGGACAGACTGTGGGTATAATCGGAGGAACAGGATGCGGAAAGACTTCGCTTGTTCATCTGATACCGGGATTTTATAAAGCTACAAAAGGAACGGTCAGAATCGGCGGAGTGGACGTGAAGCAGTGGAACATGGAAAAGCTTCGTGAAAAAGTTGGAATAGTAATGCAAAAAGCGGTATTGTTTTCGGGAACAATAAAAGAGAATCTTTTGTGGGGAAGCGATGATAATACTGATAGGCAGTTGTGGGAATGGCTTGATATTTCCCAGTCAAAAGAGTTTGTTGAAGGCAAGAACGGACAGTTAGAGGCGAGTGTTAATGCGGGTGGCAAGAATTTTTCAGGCGGACAAAGACAGCGTCTTACAATTGCCAGGGCGCTTGCAAGAAAGCCACAGATTCTCATACTTGATGACAGTTCATCAGCACTTGATTATGCTACAGATGCAAAGTTAAGAACACAAATCAATGCTCTTGAAAATATGACTGTTTTCATCGTATCGCAGCGCACGTCTTCAATCAGCAATGCAGATATGATTATTGTACTTGATGACGGTAAGATTGCCGGTATCGGAAAGCATGAGGAATTGCTTGATACGTGTCCTCTTTACAAAGAGATTCACATGACGCAGGTAAGTGATATCGGATAGGTTAAATGTCAGTTAATAAGTTTCAAAACAGGAAAGTATGCTATGAATAATTCCAAAATAAAATCAAAAAAAGAATCGAATAAAGAATTAAAAAATAATACAATAAAAAGTGTGCTGCATCTGATAGGAAAGCACAAGATACATGCAGCACTGTCGCTTTTGTTTGCACTTCTTACGGTAGCATTTACACTGTATGTGCCTATTCTTACAGGTAAGTCCATCGACTACATGATAGAAGGAGATACCGACTGGAAAAACATCAAAAAAATTATAATAACAATAGCGGTTTTGGTTGTCCTTACAATCATTTTGCAGTGGATAATGAATGTCATAAATACTAAGATGACCTACGCTGTAGTAAAAGACATCAGGGCGAAAGCTATTAGAAAGCTGCAGAATGTACCGCTGTCGTATCTTGATACCCAGACGCAGGGAGATCTGGTAAGCAGGGTTATTGCGGATGTTGACCAGTTTGCCGATGGTCTGCTGCTTGGATTTGCCCAGTTCTTTACGGGCGTAATGACCATAATAGGAACACTTTTGTTCATGATTTCCATCAATATAAAGATAACGCTTGTTGTTGTGCTTGTAACACCGCTTTCGTTCTTTGTTGCATCATTTATCTCAAAAAAGACATATTCAATGTTTACGAAGGCGACATTAAAACGTGGCGAGCAGACAGGATTTATAGATGAAATGATAGGCAATCTTAAGGTTGTTAAGGCCTATACACACGAAGACGAGGCGATTAAGCAGTTTGATAAATTAAATGATGACCTTGCAAAATATTCCCTTAAAGCGTTGTTCTATTCGTCTTTGACCAATCCGTCAACACGATTTGTAAATGGCCTTGTGTATGCAGGTGTAGGAGTGTTTGGAGCAATACTTATTGTTACAACAGGCGGTGTCGGGCTTACGGTTGGACAGCTCTCAAGCTTCCTAAGTTATGCGAACCAGTATACGAAGCCGTTTAATGAGATTTCGTCGGTTATAACAGAACTTCAAAATGCGATTGCCTGCGCGCAGAGAATATTTGAATTTTTAGAAGCACCGGAGATTGAAAAAGATTTGCCGGATGCCATTACACTAAGTGAAGCTAAGGGAGATGTGACTTTTGATGATGTAAGTTTTTCATATCTTCCTGAGCAAAGACTTATAGAACATTTTAACCTTGATGTGAAAGCGGGAAGCAGGATTGCGATCGTCGGACCAACAGGATGCGGTAAGACAACGCTCATTAATCTTCTTATGAGATTTTATGACCCGGTAGAAGGAAGAATTCTTATAGACGGTCATGAGAATAATCATATAACAATGCAAAGTCTCAGACATTCATTTGGAATGGTTTTGCAGGAGACATGGTTAAAAAACGCTACGGTCCGTGAAAATATTGCAATGGGCAAGCCGGATGCAACTGATGAGGAGATAATCGCAGCGGCAAAAGCTGCGCATTCCCACAGCTTTATCAAAAGGCTTCCTAAAGGGTACGATACACTTATTGGCGAAGAACTTGGAGGACTTTCGCAAGGACAAAAGCAGCTGCTTAGCATTACGCGAGTTATGCTTTGTCTTCCACCGATGCTGATACTTGACGAGGCAACATCTTCGATTGATACAATTACCGAGAGAAGAATACAGAAAGCATTTTTGAAACTCATGGAAGGAAGAACGAGTTTTGTGGTTGCACATCGTCTGTCGACAATTAAAGAATCGGACGTGATTCTTGTGATGAAAGATGGTAATGTTATAGAGCAGGGAAGCCATGATGAGTTAATTGTTCAAAAAGGCTTTTATTATAATCTTTACAACAGCCAGTTTAACTGAAATAATATAATGTGAATGAATATATTTTTTCATTGGAGGATTAAAATGAAGATAAAAGAATTACTTAATAAAATAAATTACACAGTACTTGAAAATGAAGAGAAGAATGGCACAAACGACGAATGCAAAGACGATGGCAATGATATATTAGAAGCAGATATCACAACCTTAGTGTATGATTCAAGAAAAGTTGAAAAGAACAGCGCATTTGTATGTATAACCGGAGCTGTAAGCGACGGACACAGTTACATTCAGGATGTTATCGATAAAGGAGCAGCGTGCATCATTGTCGAAAAAGATATCAATGTAAATGATTACAACAACTGCGATGAAGTTGTCTTTGTCAAGGTGGACAGTACAAGAAATGCACTTGCAATAACTGCAGCCAATTACTTTGGTAATCCTGCAGAAAAGATTAAGACTATCGGAATAACCGGAACAAAGGGTAAGACAACAACTTCATATATGGTTAAGGAAATGCTCGATATGGCAGGTTATAAGACAGGTCTTATAGGAACAATAGAGACCATAATCGGTGATGAACATATACCTTCAAAAAATACAACACCTGAGTCATATGTTGTACAGGAAACATTTGCAAAGATGGTTAAAGCCGGATGCGACGTTGTTGTTATGGAAGTTTCATCACAGGGACTCAAACTTGACAGAGTAGCAGGGTTTACCTTTGATTACGGAATGTTTTCAAATCTAGGTGTCGATCATATCGGCAAAGACGAGCATGCCGATTTTAACGAATATCTTGAGTGCAAGTCAAAGTTGTTCAGACAGTGTAAAGTCGGAATACTTAACAGAGATGATGAGCATTTTGAGCAGATATTAAAGAATCACACATGTGAAGTTGAGACATTCGGACTTGATGAGTCGGCAGACCTTTATGCCAAGAACTTAAGACTCCTTTCTTCAGAAGGAAGACTTGGTGTTGAATATGAAGTAAAAGGACTTCTTGATTTTGACGTTAAGGTTAATATTCCGGGTAAATTCAGCGTATATAATTCGCTTATGGCAATAGCTATATGCAGACATTTTGGTGTAGATGTTGAAGTTATTAAGAAATCAATGGAGAACCTTAAGGTAAAAGGAAGAGTTGAGATTGTATCGGTTCCGGGAAGTACATACACTCTTGTTATAGATTACGCACACAATGCGATGAGTGCCGAAAGTCTTATAACAACAATCAAGGAATATAACCCGAAGAGACTTGTTGTAATATTCGGAGCGGGCGGTAACAGAGACCGTAACAGAAGATTTGAGATGGGTGAAGTTTGCTCAAAACTTGCGGATTTCCTTGTGCTTACCAATGACAATCCAAGATTTGAAGAGCCACAGGCGATAATAGATGATATTATCGTGGGAGTTAAAAAAGGTGATGCCGAGTATGTATCAATTCCTGACAGAGCAAAAGCAATAAGATACGCAATTGAAAATGCAAAAGATGGCGATGTAATTCTTCTTATCGGTAAGGGACATGAAGATTACATTGAGATAAAAGGACAAAGAACTCATTTTGATGAGCGTGAGGTAATAAAAGAAATCATAGGCAGTCAGGCATAACAGACGGTGACAATACGGAGGTCATATATTATGAAAAGCATAAGTGTAAAAGAGATTATAAAAGCAACAGGCGCAACACTGCTTTGTGGCAATGAAGATATAATAATAGAAGGTGCGTCAATCAATTCAAGACAGATTAATGAAAATGATTTGTTTATCCCTATAGTGGGTGAAAAGGTGGATGCCCACAAATTTATGTTTGATGCGCTAAAGACAGGTGCAAGCGTTTCATTTACATCAAAGCACACAAAAGAAGATGTTGAAAATGAATCACTTAGTGATGACAAGGCTGTGTTAAAAGTTGATGACACGCTTAGGGCACTTCAGGCATTAGCACAGTATTCAAGAAGCAGATTCAATCTTCCGCTTGTCGGAATAACCGGAAGTGTCGGAAAGACAACCACAAAAGAAATGGTTGCAACAGCACTTGAAGCAAAATACAACACACTTAGAACAGAAGGAAACCTTAACAGCCAGATAGGTCTGTCGCTTATGATGTTAAGATTTGAAGATGCGCATGAAGCAGCTGTAATCGAGATGGGTGTAAGCGAAGAAGGTGAGATGAACAGACTCGTAGCAATCGCAAAACCTGAATTTGCGGTTATGACCAACATCGGCATGAGTCACATTAACCAGTTTAAGAAAAAAGAAAACACAAGAAGAGAGAAGCTTAACATAATCGATTATTTCAAAGAGAAAAGTGTACTTTACGTCAATGCGGACGATGAGCTTTTAAGAGAGATTGCACAGTATAAGAATAATCCCCAAAAAGAGATGCTGATAGATGATGAGACAAAGAAGGCACTTGATAAATGTAAAGTAACAACCTTTGGAACATCGCCGGAATATGATTTTTATGCAACAGACATTGTAACAGGTTCGGACGGAATGGAATTTACATGCAATGCTAAGGACGGCAGAAGCGTGCCTGTTAAATTAAATGTACCGGGAATGCATAATGTCATCAATGCACTTGCTGCAATAGCTGTGGCAGACGGTGTCGGAATATCAATGGAAGATGCCGCAAAAGCACTCCTTTCATACAAGACGATTGCCATGAGAGGAACGATAATCGATAACGGAAAATTCAAGATTATAGATGACACTTACAACGCAAGCCCTGATTCAATCAAGAGCGGAATAGACGTTGTAACAGGAATAAAGGATGCAACAAGAAAATATGCAGTGCTTGCAGACGTGCTCGAACTTGGAGAAGTGTCGCATGACTGTCATTACGAAGTCGGTAAATACGTGGCAGCAAGCAGCGTAGATGAACTTGTAACAGTAGGAAATGAAGCAAAATACATTGCAAAAGCTGTAAATGATGCAGGCGTTGACAAAAAAGTTGTTAGCTTCGACAGCAACGAAGATGCCATAAATTATTTGAAAGATACAGTAACAGACGGTGCGGTTTTACTTGTTAAAGGTTCAAGAGGAATGCACATGGACGAGATAGTTAAGGCGCTGTCTTAATAAATATAATCCTTTAAAAAAGGCTTATTTGAAAAAAAGAAAAATATCACGAAAGGAGGATAATTACATGTTGTATGCAGATATTGTAGTTGATATCTCACACGAGAAACTTGATAAAATATTTCAATATGCAATACCTAAGGATATGGAAGAACATATTCATCCGGGCAAACGTGTAATTATCCCTTTTGGCAAAGGAAACAGAAATATTAAAGGTTACGTGGTGGATATAACAGATACTCCGTCATTTGACCCGCAAAGAATAAAAGCAATAATAAAAGCTGACGATGCACAGGTCCCTATAGATTCTAAGATGATAAGCCTTGCGTATATGATTAAGAAAAGATACGGAGGGACTATTAATGATGCCCTAAAGACGGTTATTCCGGTAAAGAAGGCAGTTAGAAATAACACGACAAAATATATCCGCCTTAATGCAGATGATACGACTTTAAAAGAATTGCTAGAACAGTATGGCAAGGATAAAAGAATGTCGTCAAGATGCATTCTCCTTAATGCCCTTGCAGAAAATGAAGTTATGAGCGAGGAATTTATAAAAAATGAACTCGGCGTATCGGAAAGTGTAATTAAATCACTTGAGAAAACTGATGTAATTGCGGTGGAAAGCAAAATCAGATACAGAAACCCGATTAAAGTTAATGCACAGGAAAGAGGCAGCATCATTTTAAATGATGACCAGAGAAGGATTGCCGATGAGATTATAAGTGATATCGATGATAATAAGATGAATAATTATCTCATTCACGGAGTGACGGGAAGCGGCAAGACGGAAGTATACATGGAGATAATTAACCATGTTCTTCAAAAAGGTAAGCAGGTAATAATGCTGATACCGGAGATTTCGCTTACATATCAGACCGTGAAGAGATTTTACGCAAAGTTTGGCGACAGAGTATCGATTATGAATTCAAGACTCTCCGCAGGAGAGCGCTACGATCAGTATCTTAGGGCGAAAAACAAAGACATAGACGTTATGATAGGACCGCGTTCGGCATTGTTTACGCCGTTTGACAATCTCGGACTTATAGTAATAGACGAGGAGCATGAAGGCAGCTACAAGAGTGAGATGCCGCCAAGATATGATGCAAGGCAGGTAGCATGCATGCTTGCAAAAATGAGCGGATGCAGCGTGATACTTGGTTCAGCATCACCGTCGGTGGAAGCGTTTTATGCAGTACAGCAGGGGAGACTTATTCTTAAAAAACTGGCGCAAAGAGCAAAAGGAGCATCTTTGCCGCAAGTATACATAGAAGATTTAAGGGAAGAATTAAAGAAAGGTAACAAATCAATTTTTTCCGAGCGACTTGACGGACTTATTAAAGACCGGTTAAGTAAAGGTGAGCAGATAATGCTCTTTATCAACAGAAGAGGTTACTCGGGATTTGTATCCTGCAGGGCATGCGGACACATAATCAAATGTCCTCACTGTGATGTGTCGATGACATACCACACACCGGACGGTGAACAGTACGGCACTTACAAGGAAGGTGCAAGACTGGTGTGTCATTATTGCGGATACGAGATGAAAGCAACATCGACCTGTCCGAAATGCTCGTCAAAATTTATCTCGATTTTTGGAACCGGAACACAGAAAGTTGAGATGATGGCGGCAAGAAAATATCCGGGAGCAAGGATACTTCGAATGGATAAGGATACAACAAAAGGCAAGGATGGGCATGCAAAGATACTCAGTGCATTTGCGGCAGGAGATGCGGACATACTTATAGGAACCCAGATGATTGTAAAAGGACATGATTTTCCTAACGTAACATTGGTTGGAATACTGGCGGCGGATTTGTCCTTGGGGGCAAATGATTTTTCGGCATCAGAGACAACGTTCGAGCTCCTTTTGCAGGCAGCAGGACGAGCCGGAAGAGCACAAAGACCCGGAGAGGTTGTAATCCAGACCTACAAACCGGACCATTACAGTGTGATAAATGCCGCAAAGATGGATTATGAAGCATTTTATAACAGGGAAATAAGTGCAAGAAAGCTCTTTGGATATCCGCCGGTTGTAGGACTTTTAAGTGTCCTTGTTATGGGGAAAAATGAGGCTGATACCGGAAAGTTTGCTAACCTTCTTGCACAGACTGCAAGACAGTGCGAGGCTGCGGATGAGAACCTTTTGATTCTTGGTCCGTCCGAGGCGACAATATCCAAGATAAATGATTACTATCGCAAGGTTATATATATAAAGCATGCCGATGAGCGCATTCTTATACATGTAAGAGACTGCATGCAGCAGCTTCACCTTGGCAGTAAAGATTACAATGATTACATAGTTCACTATGATATTTTGACATAGAAAGTTTTATATGTTATATATACTTACAGCTTAGAATATCAGATTAAAGAATTTTAAAGCATTTTGAATCACGCAGATAAGAAATGCTACATGAAAGGAAAATGACAAATGGCACTTAGAAAAATCAGAGAGATGGGCGATCCTGTACTTAATAAGAAATGCAGAGAAGTTAAAGAGATAACAGACAATGTAAAAGTTCTTATAGAAGATATGCTTGATACAATGTATGAAGCACAGGGTGTCGGACTTGCCGCACCACAGGTCGGAATTCTTAAAAGAATTGTTGTAATAGATGTTACTGAAGAAAGAGATGAACCTATCATTCTTATTAATCCTGAGATTATAGAAGAAGACGGAACACAGACTGGCGAGGAAGGATGCCTTAGTGTGCCGGGAATGTCAGGAATCGTGACAAGACCAAGTCGCGTAAAAGTAAGAGCATTTGATGAGAATATGCAGGAGTACGAGATCGAAGGAGAAGGACTTCTTGCAAGAGCATTTTGCCATGAGATAGATCATCTTGACGGACACCTGTATGTGGAAAGAGCAGAAGGCGGAATCCATCAGGTAGGCCAGGAATAATTATCAGATGACAGTTGACAGGAGAGAGGCTACATGAAAGTTGTATTTATGGGAACACCGGACTTTGCGGTGCCTACACTTGAAAAGTTAATTGAAGAAGGACATACAGTTAATCTTGTCGTGACACAGCCTGACAGGGTTAAAGGACGAGGCGGAAAAGTTGCATTTTCACCGGTGAAAGAATGTGCGCTTAAGTACGACATACCGGTATTTCAGCCTGATAAGATTAAAGAAGTAGGATGCATAGAAGAACTTAAGAAATACGATTTTGATGTCATTGTAGTAGTGGCATTCGGACAGATTCTTCCTAAAGAAGTACTTGATATGCCAAAGTACGGATGCATTAATGTACACTCATCACTGCTTCCTGCATACAGAGGTGCTGCCCCGATACAATGGACAATTCTTAGAGGCGAGACAATGACAGGTGTTACTACCATGTACATGGACGAAGGACTTGATACGGGAGATATAATCCTGCAGGAGACAACACCTATAGATGAAAAGGATACAGGCGGAAGCCTCCACGACAGACTCGCCGTTATGGGAGCAGATCTCCTTGCTAAGACACTTGTTATGTTAGAAGAAGGAAGCGCAACAAGAACTAAGCAGGACGATGCAAAATCCAACTATGTAGGAATGCTAAGCAAAGAGATGGGTGATATCGATTTTACAAAGTCTGCAGTCCAGATAGACAGACTTGTAAGAGGGCTCTCACCATGGCCAAGCGCATTTACCTATATAGATGATAAGCTTATAAAGATATGGGATGTTACGGTTATTGAAGATGACAAGCAAGATGTCAGACCGGGAACGGTAACATATGTTGATAAAAATGAATTTCATGTTAAGGCAGGACAGGGAAGCCTTATAATAAATGAAGTTCAGCTTCAAGGCAAAAAGAGAATGTTAACAGATGCATTTCTTCGCGGCTTTACCCTCAAAGAAGGAGATTTCCTAGGTAAGAAAGATGAGTGAAAACATAAGAGAGATTGCCCTTGATTCCATGATTGAGATAATGGAGAACAACCAGTTTATCCATGTGGTGACTGCAGGCGTGCTTGCAAAATACCAATATCTTGACAAGACAAACAGGGCATTTTATTCAAGACTTGTGCAGGGAACCTGCGAAAACATAATATATATTGATTATATAACAGATCATTTTTCAAAAGTTAAAGTGAAAAAGATGAAACCGCTCATAAGAAACAACATAAGACTTGCGGTTTATCAGATTATTTTCATGGACTCGGTTCCTGACAGCGCGGCATGTAACGAAGCAGTTAAGCTTGCCGGAAAACGTGGATTTAGAGGACTTGCCGGATTTGTCAACGGAGTATTAAGAAGCATTGCAAAAGGATACCAAGGTGTAGCGCTTCCTGATAAGAATAAAGATGAATTACAGTATCTTTCGGTAAAGTATTCCGTTCCGCAGTGGATTGTTAAGATGTGGTCTGACTCAATGGACAAAGAAAAAGTATATGCGATGCTAAAGGCGTGCAACAAAAAGTCAGATCTGGTTGTAAGAGTATGTGCAAGTCCTGATAATCTGGAAGAAGAATATAACAAAGTTGCAAAACAGCTTGAAGATGAAGGCGTGCACGTAATGCCCGGCAAATATCTTAAAGAAGCAATGATTCTTAAAGATGTGGATTACCTTGGACGACTTACGGCATTTAATGAAGGAAAGATATATATTCAGGACGAAAGCTCCATGCTTGTTGCACACGCGGCAGGAATAAAAGGAGATGAGTTCTGCATGGATATATGTGCGGCACCGGGCGGCAAGACGCTCCATGCTGCGATGATGCTTGATAAAGGCGGAAAAATAATCGCAAGGGACGTAAGCGACGATAAAGTTGCAAGGATTAACGACAATGTCATAAGATGCGGATGCAGTAACGTTGAAGCACAGGTATTTGATGCGACAGTGCATGACGATAATATGGAAGGAAAGGCAGACATAGTATTTGCCGATGTTCCGTGTTCCGGTCTTGGCGTAATCGGTCACAAGCCGGACATAAGATATAAGACGAAGGAAGAAGACATTGAAAGCCTTGTAAAGCTGCAAAGAGAGATTCTTGAAAATGCAGTGACTTATGTAAAGGCAGGCGGAGTGTTAATCTATTCTACCTGTACGGTAAATGATTACGAAAACATAGGTAATGTACGCTGGCTTACTGAAAAATGCGGACTTGAGCCGGAGAGCCTTGAGCCGTACATTCCAAAATGCCTTTGTAATGAAACAACATCAAAAGGATATCTGACACTGGTTCCGGGAATCAACGATTGCGACGGATTTTTCATTGCCAGATTCAGAAAAAGAAACGAGGACTGACATTGGAATATAAGGATTTGGCTTCATTTGATAAAAATGAGCTGCAAGAGCTGATATTACAGCTTGGTGAAAAGAAATTCAGAGCCGCACAGGTTTATGAATGGATTCATAAGAAAAATGTGGATTCATATGATGAGATGAGCAATATATCCGCAAAGCTAAAGGGTGAACTTGAGAAAAAATACTATGTTAACAGCATCAAGATTCTTGAAAAATATGAATCGAAGCTTGACGGAACGTGTAAATATCTTATGAAGTTACACGACGGCAATATAATAGAAAGTGTACTTATGAGATACAATCACGGTAACAGCGTGTGTATTTCTTCCCAGGTAGGATGCAGAATGGGATGTAAGTTCTGTGCCTCAACGCTTGACGGACTTGTACGAGGTCTTGAGCCGGCAGAAATGGTCGGACAGATATATAAAATACAAAAGGATTGCGGCGAAAGAATAAGTAATGTCGTTGTAATGGGAAGCGGCGAACCGCTTGACAATTACGATGTGCTTATAAAATTTATAAAAATACTGACAGATGAAAACGGACTTAACATCAGTCAGAGAAACATAACGGTATCAACCTGCGGAATAGTTCCGATGATGAGGCGTTTAGCTGACGAGAAATTGTCGATAACACTGGCGGTTTCACTTCATTCTCCGACAGACGAGATGAGAAGACAGATAATGCCCATCGCAAACAAGTATTCAATAAATGAGATACTTGATGCATGCAGATATTATTTTGACGTGACAGGAAGAAGAATATCATTTGAGTACAGTCTTATCAAAGACAACAACGACACAAAAGAATGTGCGATTAAGCTTTGTGAGCTTTTAAAAGGAATGAATTGTCATGTGAATCTGATACCCATCAACCCTGTAAAAGAGCGTAATTTTAAGCGTTCCGAGAGGACTTATGTGCTTAACTTTAAAAATATGCTTGAAAAAAATTCAATTAATGTTACTATTAGAAGGGAAATGGGTGCAGATATTAACGCTGCATGCGGACAATTGAGAAAGAGCTACATGCAGGAGCATGATGCTTAATCGGGGTGCAATATGAAGTCATATTCAATCACAGATGTAGGAATTAAAAGAAAATTGAATCAGGATTTTGTCTATTGCAGACAGGAATCAATTGGATCTTTGCCAAACCTGTTTATTGTTGCAGACGGAATGGGAGGTCACAATGCGGGAGACAGAGCGTCTAAGAGCTGTGTGACCACAGTAACGGAGTTTATTAAGAAAGATACAGAACTTAAGACACCGGTAAGTCTGTTAGAGGCGGCAATAAGCGAAGCCAACCGGCAGATTATTGAAGAGGCAGATCAGGATGAATCACTTAAAGGAATGGGAACAACATTTGTAGGCATGACCATAATTAACGATGCCATGTATGTTGCCAATGTAGGAGATTCAAGACTGTATGTCATCAATAAATCAACAGGTAAGATAAGACAGGTAACAGAAGATCATTCTCTAGTAGAAGAGATGGTTAAGAATGGCGAAGTCGAAAGAAAAAATGCAAGATTTCATCCTAATAAGAATATAATTACTAGAGCCCTTGGTGCTGCTGGTGAAGTTAGTGCGGACTTCTTTGAGGTTAACCTTGAAGATGACATCGTTTTGATGTGTTCCGACGGACTGTCTAACATGATGGATGATGATGAGATTGCAGATACTGTTTTAGAGAATAGAGATAATCTCACAATTGCAGGGTGCACATTAGTTCAGAAAGCCAATGATTATGGTGGAAAAGATAATATTAGCATAATTCTTGTTGAACCATAGAAGGAGAGAAGAAAATGATTAAACCTGGTATGTATTTAAGCGATAGGTATGAAATAATTGATAAAGTGGGCTCCGGCGGTATGGCGGATGTCTACAAGGCAAGAGACCATAAGCTTAACAGATTTGTTGCAATTAAGATTTTAAAAACTGAATACAATAACGATAAGACATTTGTGCAGAAGTTCAGAGGTGAAGCTCAGTCTGCAGCAGGTCTTTCACATCCTAACATAGTAAATATTTATGATGTCGGTGAAGATGAAGGAATGCACTACATCATAATGGAACTTATAGAAGGAATTACCTTAAAGAGATTTATCGAAAGAAAAGGTAAGCTTGAGATAAGAGAAGCAATCGGAATCGGTATTCAGATTGCACAGGGTATGGAAGTTGCCCATGCCAACCACATTATTCACAGAGACATCAAGCCTCAGAATATAATTATCTCACGTGAAGGTAAAGTAAAGGTAACAGACTTTGGTATCGCAAAGGCTACATCATCTAATACAATAACATCCAATGCCATGGGTTCCGTACATTATTTCTCACCGGAACAGGCAAGAGGCGGATATTGTGATGAGAAGAGTGATATCTATTCACTCGGTGTTACAATGTATGAGATGATTTCAGGTCATGTTCCTTTTGAAGGAGACAATGCGGTATCTGTAGCACTCTTACATATACAGAATGAAGCTAAGTCACTTAGAGAGTTAGATCCTAGCGTACCTGTAAGTGTAGATAAGATTGTGCAAAAATGTATGCAGAAGAAGCCGGAGAGAAGATACCTTACAGTATCAGAGCTTATTGCAGACCTTAAGCGTTCAATAAGTGAGCCGGATGTGGATTTTGTTGTTATTCCTGATATTCTTAAGGAAAAGCAGCCAACGGTTGTATTATCAAAAGATGAGCTTGAGACAATCAGAAAAGCATCTGCCATAAAAGATGTATCTGATGATTCAGATTCAGATAATCAGGACATTGATGATTCATATGATGAATCGTATGATGATTCGTATGATGATGACGAGTACGATGATTATGATGGTGATGACTACGATGAAGATGAAGAAGATGATGATGACGAGGAACCATCTAAGAAAGAAAAATTAATTCTTTTAGTGGCAATTGGAAGTGCAGTTTTTCTTGCAGTAGTTGTTATTCTTATAATATTAAAACTTGCAGGATTTATAGGTTCAAATGATTCTAAGAAAGTAGTAGATCCAAAGAAGCAGCAGGAGACTTCCATAAGCACTCAGCAGACTGAAGAACCTACTGAAGAACCAACAGAGGATTCTGATGCTCCTAACCTTATCGGTAAGACACGTGAGGAAGCTCAGGAGATTGCTGAAAAGAATGGTTACACATTAAGAATAGAGCAGGTTGTATCTGCAAAGCCGGAAGGAATTATTGTAGATCAGGATGTAGATGGTAATATTATCTATGCCAAGGTAAGTGACGGAAGTGGTAATATTAAGATGTCAGATGTAACAGGAATGTCAGCTCAGGAAGCAAAATCACAGTTACAGGATGACGGATTTACAGGTGAATTTGAGATAGAATACATCAATGATGAAGATGTTGAGGTAGGACGTGTCGTTAAGACTGATCCTGAAGCAGGCACAGAAGTTAAGATTGTAGATCTTGAAAAGATTACTCTATATGTAAGTACAGGTGAAAGTACAAAGACATTTGAAGTACCAAGTCTTTTAGGTAAGACAAGGGAAGAAGCTGAAGAGGCAATTAAAGCTGCAGGAATGGAACTTGGAAGTGTATCTGAGAGCGAAAATGATGATTACGAAGCAGGTAAGGTATGCTATCAGTCTAAGACAGCTGGTGCTAAAGTATCAGGAAGTACTAAGATTGATATAACTATTTCAACAGGTAAGAAGGAAGAAGAGCCGGAAGCTAAGGTAATTGTTCCTGATCTTTCAGGAAAGACTGAAAGTGAGGCAACCAAGGCCCTTGAGGATGCAGGACTTGCAGTAGGAACAATATATTATGACTACAGTGATACCGTTGAGAAAGATCATGCATTCAGACAGAAAGTTAAGGCCGGATCTGAGGTGGAAAAGGGTACAAAAGTAACATTCTTCTTGTCACTTGGACCATATGAGGCAACACAGGAGCCTACTAAGGAGCCGGAGAAGTATTCATATACCGTAAATGTTTCAGTATACAATTATGCATTGAATCCGTTTACAAATCCGGAATTGTTAGAAGAAGGTGATGATGATTCCGTAACATACGGTGATATTAAGATAAAAGTAATATTTAACGGAACAACTGTTGTATATAACGGAAGCGTATCATCATCATATGATCAGTTTGAAGCAAGTGGATTGTCATATTCATTCTCATTTGAGAGCGATACTGAATTGACAGATAAGTCAATGCTTGATTTCTCATATTCATTTAATGGTTCATACTGTGATTTTGCAGCTGATGCATGTAAGGTTGATATCAACAAGAATTAATGATTGGATACTTAAATGACAGGAAAGATAATTAAAGGTATAGCAGGTTTTTATTACGTATATATTGACATAAACACTAAGGCAGACACTCCCGATGCGGGGGTGTCTGCCCTGCATTCAGATACTCCCGTAAAGGGAGTTTTTGAATGTAAGGCTAAAGGTGCTTTCAGAAAAGATAAGCTCAAACCTTTAGTAGGTGATAATGTTGAGATTAAAGTATTAGACAGTGAAAAGAGAATAGGTAATATCGAGAGTATACTCGAAAGAAAGAATTCTCTTATTCGTCCTGCTGTAGCCAATATAGATCAGGCGTTGGTTATTTTTGCAGCAGCAAAACCAACGCCTAATTTAAATTTGCTGGACAGATTTCTGATTTCGATGGAGAAGCAGGGAATAGACACTATCATATGCTTTAACAAAACCGACATTGCTGATGAGGATTATGTCGAGCAGTTAGAAAGAATTTATACAAAGAGCGGCTACAAAGTAATGTTTACAAGCACCATTAACGGTGAAGGAATAGACAAGCTGAAGGAATTGTTAAAAGGTAAGACGACAGTTCTTGCCGGACCGTCAGGCGTAGGTAAATCATCTCTTACCAATACGCTTATCCCACAAGCCAATATGACTACCGGCAATATCAGTACAAAGATTGAGAGAGGAAAGCATACCACAAGGCACTCTGAAATCTTTATAATGGACGAGGACGGCTTTTTGTTTGATACGCCGGGATTTAGCTCACTTGATGTAAAAACCATTGATAAGGACGATATAAAGTATTATTTCAGGGAATTTGAGCCCTATAACGACAGATGCAGGTTCGCAGGATGTGTTCACATCAACGAACCGGACTGTGCGGTTAAGCAGGCACTTAGCGAGGGAATAATATGTCAGGAAAGATATGATAATTATAAGCTGTTCTATGAAGAAAGCTCACAGCAAAGAAAATACTAAATATAAAAATATATGTACTCATGAAAGGAACATGGAAAATGAATTATTTATCACCATCAATTTTATCAGCTGATTTTGCAAAGCTTGGAGAAGACATCAAAAAAGTAAGTGATGCAGGAGCACAGTACATCCATATCGACGTAATGGACGGAAGCTTCGTGCCGAGCATCTCATTTGGAATGCCTGTTATCAAATCTGTAAGAGACGTAACAGACAAGGTGTTTGATGTTCACCTTATGATTGATGAGCCGATAAGATATCTTGAGGATTTTAAAAATGCAGGTGCCGATATCATTACCGTTCACGCTGAAAGCTGCAAGCACCTTTCGCGAACACTTACCGCAATAAGAGATCTCGGATTAAAGAGCGGAGTTGCCCTTAACCCTGCAACACCTCTTAGTGCAATAGAATATGTCCTTGATGAGACTGATATGATTCTTATAATGACAGTTAACCCGGGATTCGGAGGCCAGAAATACATCCCTGCAATGACAGCCAAGATTAAAGCTGCAAAAGAGATGGTCATGAAATCAGGCAGGAACATAGACATCGAAGTTGATGGCGGAATTAATAAAGATAATGTTGCCAACGTTTTAGCGGCAGGTGCTAACGTAATAGTAGCCGGTTCAGCAGTATTTAACGGTGACTGCGTTGCTAACACTATGGAATTCTTAAGCTTAATGAAGTAGAGCCGGTTATTTATCATGATGAAAATATGACAGGAAAGGTTTTATCACATGAATGCATTGATTATTTCAGGCGGTAACATAGATATCTCATTTGCAAGAGAATATATCAATAACTATGATTATGACTACCTTGTCGTGGCAGATAAGGGACTTGAGACAACAGAGGCTTTAGGGCTTAATCCGGACCTTATCGTCGGGGATTTTGACTCGGTGGATCCTGCGCTTATACACAGATACGAGACAGACCCTAAGTCGGTTGAGAGCGTTCTTAGATTCAAGGCGCAAAAAGACTACACGGACACGCAGATAGCAGTGGAGAGAGCCGTAAAATACGGTGTATCACACATTGAAGTATTAGGAGCAACAGGTGACAGACTCGACCATGTACTTGGCAATATCGCAGTAATGAAATACGCACTCAGATGGGATGCCACAATGTCGATAGTTGATGCCAACAACAGGATAACAATGATAGATAAGTCATTAACAATATCAAAAAAAGATCAGTATGGAAAATACGTATCCGTAATCCCTTACTCAGGAGAAGCAAAAGGCGTAACACTGACCGGCTTTGCATATAATGTAGAAGATGAGACTTTCTATGATGACACAAGCCTCGGAGTAAGCAATGAGATTGCAGACGAGACGGCCCGCATAGAAGTAAAAGAAGGCCTGCTTCTAATTGTGGAATCAGACAGACTCAAGAAAATGCAGTAAATGTAGTTATAACACTGATACCAGTAATAACTGCTTAGTAAAAAAATGAAATGCAATAATGGAGGTATATGATGGAATTAAAGACAGATATTTTTTCAAAATTTGATAAGGAGTGGGCACTCCTTAACGCAGGTAACATGGACAAATTCAACTCAATGACAGTAAGCTGGGGCGGACTTGGAACACTCTGGGGCAAGCCTGTTGCAACAGTATATGTGAGAACTTCAAGATACACACACGAGTTCATGGATAACGGCGAGTACTTTACTTTAAGCTTCTTCCCTGAAGATTACAAGAAGGTGCTTGGTGTATTTGGATCTAAATCAGGAAGAGACATCGACAAGATGAACTACGAAGGACTAAGTGCATGCCCGGCAGGAGAAAGCATCACATACAAAGAAGCAGTGATGACCCTTGTGTGCAAGAAGCTCTACAAGCAGCAGCTTGACTCATCTAAGATGCCAAAGGAGATTGCTGACACTTATTACTCAAGTGACGCACCACATGATATGTATATAGGTGAAGTGGTTGAGATAATACAGTAGGGAAAATTTAACAAACTGTAATTTCGTGCAAAAACAGTAATTCAAAAATCGTAATTTCGTGTAAAAATACTGTTTTAAAAAACGTAATTTCGTGCAAAAACAGCGATTTGAAAATTGTAATTTCGTGAAATGATGTTTGAAAAACCTTGATTTTAAAAGGGATTCGTGCTATAAAAAATTGAGGTGATAAAATGTATAAGCGAAAAATATATGATGAGTTGCTAAAATGGAAAGAAGAATCAGAAGGTACCTCGGCAATGTTAATAGAAGGGGCGAGGCGAATAGGAAAAAGTACTGTTGCTAAAGAATTTGCAAAAAATGAGTATAAAAATTTCTTATTAATCGATTTTTCTACTGCAAATAATGATATTAAATCCAATTTTGATAACATAGATAATATTGATACATTCTTTAGAAATTTATTTATTTTAACAGGAAAGTCATTAAAGAAAAGGGAAAGCCTCATAATATTTGATGAGGTTCAGCTTTTTCCAAAGGCAAGGCAGTCTATTAAACAGCTTGTTGCAGATGGACGTTTTGATTATTTGGAGACAGGTTCACTTATATCAATCAATAAAAATGTAAAGGATATATTGATTCCTTCTGAAGAAGAAAGCATAAAAATGTATCCAATGGATTTTGAGGAATTTTTGTGGGCTACAGGTGATGATTTATATATTGATGCAATAAGAGAGTCTTTTGGCAAAAAAAGACCGCTAGGAGATGCGATACACAGAAAAATAATGCAGAAATTCAGAACCTACATGACTGTCGGTGGAATGCCACAGTCGGTGGAAGCATTTGTTAACGGAAAAGAGTTTAAATATATAGACAGAGTAAAAAGAAATATAATTAAACTGTATTTGGCAGATTTGGAGAAACATGACTCAGATGAAAATGATAAGGCGAGAGGCGTTTTCAAATCTTTGCCGATTCAATTATCAAATCATAATTCTGTATTCAGGCTTGCAACAGTAGAAAAAGATGCAAGAACTCGAAATTATGCTGATGCTATAGAATTTTTGGATCAATCTATGATTGTAAATAATTGTGTCAATGTAACCAAGCCCGAGGTTGCACTTGAACTTTATGCAGATAGAAGCAAGTTTAAGATGTTTATGGGAGATACAGGTTTGCTTGTCACGTATATTTTGCAGAATAATAAAGAAACGACCGATAAGATATACAAATCTCTGATTATAGATGATCTGGGTATTAATCAGGGAATGATTTTTGAAAACATGGTAGCTCAAACACTTAAAGCAAATGGATATGAATTGTATTTTCATGAGTTTAGTTATAGGGCGGATGGAAATGAATCCGAAAAATTATATGAAGTAGATTTTCTTATGGTTAAAGGAAAAAGACTTGTACCTATTGAGGTAAAATCATCAGGATATAAGATACACAAATCATTTGATTATTTCAAGGAGAAGTATCAGTTAAAGATAAACGAGCAATATATAATTTATACTAAGGACTTGGATTACAAAGAAAATGTGATGTATATCCCGATTTATATGACAATGTGTTTGTAATAAAAAGACCAAAATGACTGTCGTGTTTGAGGCGCAAGCTTTGAATACGACAGTTTATTTTTGAAAAGAATTTTACGATATATAATATATGATTCATTAAATTAAAAAAATGATTTACACAAGGACGTGGTATTATGAAAATCTCAGAGGCAAGGAGCATTTACGGTACAAAAATCCAGGAATTTAGTCAGTATCAGACCGAATTAAACGTCAGGAAAAAAGAACTTGATGAGAAGATAAAGACTACTTCAGATGGGAAAGAGATATATGCAAATGAGGCAGCAGTGCTTGAACTTAACAGTAAGGCTGTTGAAAAGCAGCGCAAGCAGTATCAGGACTATATGGAAAAGCTGATGGAGCAGTGGGTTGCGGTCGCCAATATGGAAGTGGCAAAGCAGCAGGGGGATGCGATGGGAGAATCAGCTAAAGAGATAGGCAAGGTCATGGAAGTTGCAAGGCGCATTATGGATGGTGCAATTGTACCGGGCGCTGATGAAAAGAAGCTGATGGAATTCAGTATGGAGTTGTATCAGGCTGCAAAAAATATCGGGGCAATGAGAAGGGAACAAGAGCGGGAAGAGTATGAATCACTGTGGGGAGACGAAGAAAAGAAGACTTATGATGATCCGATTGAAACAGCTGATAACACGGAAGTATTTGCAGAGGGGCCGAAGGTAGTGAGCGTTGGTGAGGTTGTAAGTAAGTCGGAAAATGAATCTCGAAAACTATAGTATACAAATTGAGTTATATAGTGGATAATGATAAACTACTCGTAAGCACCGCGCTTATAGGTAGTTTTTGGGGGGATTACGAATAAAAAAGCGGAGGCGGGAAATTCGTTCGTAGAAACATGCGGCAGATATCTAAAACATATAAATGGCATGAATGGAGAAAAGTATGGTAAAGAATATAGTTAGAAATCCGGTGTTCCTTAAACAGAAATCGGTGCCTGCTACCAAGGCGGATGCGCAGGTGATACAGGATCTAATGGATACATTAAAAGCGAATCAGGACAGATGTGTGGGAATGGCAGCCAACATGATAGGAGTTAAAAAGCAGATAATAGTTGTTGCAGTTGGTCCGTTCATATTCCCAATGGTTAACCCGGTAATTACAAAGAAAAGCGGACGATATGAGACACAGGAAAGCTGTCTGTCTTTGGACGGAGTAAGACCATGCGTAAGATACAAGGAGATTGAGGTAGATTATCTGGATGCGGATTTCAATCAAAAGCACGGGAAGTATACGGATTTTACAGCACAGATTATACAGCATGAGATTGACCATTTTGAGGGAATATTGATTTAACAAAATTTATAATATAAAATGGCTTTATAGTATTAAATATCGATGGATGTAAATGGAGTGGCAGCAATGAGCAACAATGATAAGAGCATAGGAATTGTAATAGACAGTTGTTCTTCACAGGCAGAAGTAATTAAGATACTGCGTAAATACACAAAGGATTCAATGACACAAATACGTGCAAAACTTGAGGGAAAAGAACGTGTATTAACTTGTCCGGCCTTTGATGAAAATGAAATCGAGAGAATTATGGAGTGTATCAATGAGCTTCAGAAAAATAATATTGCGGTTAGGATATTTGACGGTGATGAAGCGATTACTATGCAATTACTAATGAATAAGGTACAGTCGTGCAGGGAAAATGCTATTCTCACAGAAGCGGAAATGGAGTTAGAAGCCAGTGAGATTGATGTGGATGAAGCAGAGCCATATAGATTTCTGTGGGAAGATGGTAAGTGTGACAGTGCAACGCAGGATGATTATGTTGTAATCAAACAAGGATTTGAGTACACGATAATGAATGACAGAACCGGGCAGGTGCTTGAGATTGAAGATGAGGATATTAACAACTATGTAGCTGCAATGATGATAATGGCGGGGAAGAAAGTTGTTGTTCATTAAAGAATGTGAGTGTAAAAATTTATCAGATTGGGAGAAAAAGAGATGGACGAGTTAAAAAAGAAAATAAATTACACAGTGGTGTGTGTTAATGAATTTGCAAAAATGTATAATATTAGCTCAAAAGAAGCCTTTGATTACTTGGACAAGTATAAAGGAATTGAATTTATTAAGGAATTTTATGATGTTGAGCATACTCTTAGTTTGGATGATGCTGTGGAGGATTTGACAAAGATATGTAGAAATAATGGAGGTGGTTATTGATGTTTCTTTATCACGGAAGCAATACAGATATTAAAGAAATTAATCTTTCGATGTGTAGACCATACAAAGATTTTGGACAGGGTTTCTATCTTACGGTTATGAAAGAACAGGCAGAAAAAATGGCGATTAGAGTTTCCCGTATATATGGTGGGAGTCCAATTTTGAATATATATGAAATAGATGATAATTTTATGCAGATAGAAGGTTTGAATATCAAGAATTTTGGTGTGGAAACTTCAGAAGAGTGGGCAAGATTTGTTAGAAATAATCGTAGTAGGAATCTTATTGATTTTTCAGATCCTGAATGTAATTCTGATAATAAGTATGATATTGTTATTGGACCTATTGCTGATGATGACATGGCGCTGTTGTTTAGACAATATGAAAACGGTGTGATTTCATTTGAAAATATGTTAAATGGAATGATATACAAGAAAACTTCTAATCAGTATTCTTTTCATACGCAGAAGGCAATAAGCATCTTAAGAAAGGTGGTTGTATAGTTATGAATAAGGAACAGCAAATGATTGAATATATGGTGCAGGATATTGTTGAGCTGATTACTGTGTCACAGGGGATAGAATATGACCGTGCGATGCGTATTTTGTATTATTCGTTGCTTTATGAAAAAATAATTGATACAGAGACCGGATTATACAGAGAAAGTCCGGCTTATGTATATGGCTTATTACAAGATGAGCTTAACTTTGGACGTATAGTTCAGGCAGAGGTGTAGTATAAATAACATGACGGATTAAAAGCAACATAGGCCACTATGGCAAGAGCGATACCTATGTTGCTTTTTTTATGTTAAGTAGAAGATTGGGAAATGGGGTATGTTATATAATAATATAGAAAGTAATAAGGATGATTTTAATGACATTATTGAAACGGCTTATGAGTTGACGGATGAAGAAGAAATCTACTATTTCTTTGATGAAATTCAAATAATAGACGGATGGGAACATTTTGCCAGAAGAATGGCTGATCAGAAAAAGCATGTGTACATTACCGGAAGTAATGCTAAGATGCTTAGTATTGAGATGGAAAAAGTCCTCGGAGGAAGATATTTATCTAAGATGATTATGCCATTTTCTCTTAGTGAAGCATTTGACTATAAGAAAATCCCTCATGATGAAAAGGCGATGTTTACAACATCAAAGGTTGCGAAGATGCGCAAGGGGTGTCAGGAATATATTACAAGTGGTGGGTTCCCGGAAGCACAGCTGCTTATCAACAAAAGAGAATATATTAAGAGCGTATATGAAAAAGTTCTCCTTGGAGATATTATTGAACGTGAAAAAGTAAATAATAAGATGGCTATTCGGCTTATGATAAAGAAAATAGCTGAAACGGTAATGCATGAGATTTCTTATAATACATTAGCAGGTAATATAAAAGCTACCGGAATAAGGACGTCAACAGATACAATGATAGATTATGTATCTTATGCAGAAAATGCTTATCTTTTGTTTAGAAACCGAAATTTTGTTTCAAAATTTGCCCAAAAGGAAAGTCTGCCAAGATTTTATTTTTACGATAATGGGCTGATGGCGTTATTCCTTATAGATAAACAATCAATTCTTTTGGAAAATGCGGTTGCAGTATATTTAAGACGCCGTTATGGCGAAGAAGTATATTATTATAAATCCAAGCAGACAGGTATAGATATTGATTTCTATCTTCCAGAAGAAAACTGCGCTATTCAGGTTGCATATAGTCTGGAGGAGGCAGAAGATAGAGAAATTAAAAGTCTCATATCTTTTGCAGAAAAAAATGCAGAAATAGGACGCCTTATTATAGTTACCAATGAGGAGGAACGTACAATTACAAAAAATGATAGGACTATCGA
This sequence comes from uncultured Lachnospiraceae bacterium, assembly GCA_902766825.1. Lineage (GTDB taxonomy): Bacteria > Bacillota > Clostridia > Lachnospirales > Lachnospiraceae > CACXFB01. The sequence continues at coordinate 11,574 of CACXFB010000025.1, read as the reverse complement.
AGTGATACCTGCGTTTAAATTTCTAATGTAACAGGTTTTATGTCATTTGGGGCAATTGGCATTGTATAAGTGACGCTAATTATATTATCAAATGCAGCACTTAACGGTCTTAAGTTATACAGAAAATTTGAGGTAAGCTACAACGGCGGAGCATACAAGACAATATATGATGGCGACAAGTCAAGCACTGATTGGAAACCGGGCAAGGCTGGCAAATACGACATTAGATACACATTGTATGATGAAAATGGAATCTCAGATTCAAGAGTATACAGCGTGGAAGTAAAATAATATAAAAAGCGATAAGCAAAACGAGAAAAAGCATTGTAGGCAGGTGCGAAGAGCACTGCCTAGGGTGCTTTTTTTGTTGTGTGGGAGGTGCGGTGGTGAGGATGGTTTAGGGGAGGGATTTGTACGGGAAAATGGACGAAAACGATGGTGGAAAAATGTAAAAGGTGGTAAAATGTTAATTGTATAAATGACTAAATTAGGCATCAAATGTAGGTGATAAGAGAAAAAGTATATTGCATATAAGGTTATGGGATGGTATCAAAAGATGTAGGATTTACAGGAGGTAAAAATGGCAAACGAAAAGGGTGGAAGATCTGATAAATATGGAAATAGATTTGAAGAAAAGTGGACTATAAAAAAATTACTTGATGTAATTGAAGAGAAAATTAAATATTTGACTATTGAGGCATTGGGGGATGATGAAATTGGAGCTGATATATGGATTGAAAAAGAGGATGGTACTCGTGAGGCTCAACAATGTAAGAGTAGAAATGGAAGTAATGAAAGTTGGAATTTTAGTTCTGCAAACGAAAAAAAAATATGGGCAAAATGGAAATTTCAACTTGAAAGGAATTCTAATATAAATGTTGCGTTAGTGTCACCATTAAATTTTTTATTATTTGAGGATATTGTAAGAAGAGCGAGAAACAATAACTTTAGTGCAACGGATTTTTGCCAAATTCAAATCAATCAATCTAGTAAAGAAATAATTCAGCTATTTAAAAATATATGCCAAGAAATGAAAATTGATATTGCAACTGATGACGGAAAGAATAAAGCTTTAAATTATTTTTCTAGAATGTATTATAGACAAGTTCCGGATAGTGAATTAAAGACAGATATTATTGAGAGGATTGAGCGTTTATTTGTTGGAAATCCCGAGATTGTTTATGGATTGCTTCTTAACTATATACTGAACAAGGACGTATTAGGAAAGAATATAGGTTATAATGAGATTAACACATATCTTAAAAAAAATAATATAGAGTATAGAGATTTAGCTCATGATGAAAGAGTTTGGCCAGCGATAAATAATCTGAATGAAGAGTTTGAACAGTTGTATAGTGCTTTTGAATGTGGATTTATAGAAAGACAGGAAACGGAAAAATGTATAAAATATATTAAGGAGGGGAAATCAATTGTTTTACATGGGAATGCTGGAACGGGAAAGAGTGGATGTGTGAGAAATATTATTCATAGATTGAAACATGATAATATTCCATATATTGCAATTAGACTTGATATGCATGTCCCCAAGGGAAACCCTGAATTATGGTCAACGTCTTTAGGTTTACCAGCTTCTATTTCATATTGCATGAATGCAATAGCTGGTGAAAATGTTGTTATAATATTAGATCAATTAGATGCATTACGTTGGACGCAAGCACATTCGGGTAATGCACTGACAGTATGTTTACATATAATAAATCAGATTAAGCGTATCAACAAAGAACGTAAAACAAATATTTCCCTTATATTTGTTTGCCGTACATTTGACTTAAAAAATGATAACTTTATATCTAGGTTATTTCTTGATGAAAAGGATTGGGAAAAAGTTGAATTAAGGATATTGGATTCTAATGCAATTAAAAAAGTAATTGGGGAGAAGTATAATAATATTTCAGGTGATACAAAAAAATTAATAAGCATGCCGAGCAATTTATATATATGGGAAAGGTTGAATAAAAATTTTATAAATACAAATATAAACACAACAAGCCAACTTGTGAAAGAATGGTGGAAACAAATTGTAAATTCAACGAAAGATGGGAAAGTGTCTTCGAATAAATTAGAAGAAATAAAAAACAATATTGTTAAATATTGTTATGATAAAAGCGTGTTATATATTCCAAAGATGGCTTTGGAAATACCTGCAGACTATGAAGATTTTTTAGTGTCTTCAGGTTTTGTTATTGTAAGAGGAGCAATTGTTTCCTTTGTTCATCAGTCTATTTTAGATTGTTTCTTTGCGGAAGAAATGTTTCGTCTTTTTTTTGAAGATGAAAATATAGAAAAAATAATTGGTGATAAAAAGCAACAAACACCTATTAAGAGGTATCAAACACAGATGTTTTTGCAACAATTATATGATAGTTCCATTCCAAAATTCTTAAAGGCTGGAAAAGATATATTAAATAGTACTAATATAAGAAGTAGCTTTAAGTATCTTTTTATTGAAGTATTGTCTCAGGCGAATCCAGATATACAAGAAATTCGTGAATGTGTAATGGAGTTATTAAGTGATTTGACTTGGCAAAATAGTGTAATTAAAACTATTATTAGTGGTTCAAAATATTATGTTCATTTATTGAGAGATGAAGGAATTTTAGATGAATGGATTAATAATCCCCAAACACAAACATTAGCAATTGTCATCTTACTTTCTATAGATTCTGAATTTGATGATAATGATGTAATTTTTATTCGTAAATATATTTATTCGATTGGAACGATAGACGATTGGAATAGATTTTTTTACCGAGATATAAATGAGGATATCGATACTTTTTTTGAATTAAGAATGGAGGTATATGAAAAGAATCCACGATTAATAGACAATTTTTTTTATGTTAAAGAAATGATGCAACAGTGTGAAATTCGTACGGTTAGGTTGCTTAGTTTGATGCTAAAAGAACAAATGCGCAAAAGAGAAAACAGGATTTATAAATACGCAAAAGAATTCGTTTGTGAAGATTTGGATGTTTTTGTATCAGATTATCATAATGTAATTAATTATTTGTTGCCATGCTTACCTAATGTAGATGATTGTATCAAATTTACTAATTGGATAGAGAAAAAAATAGCAATAAAAGGTTTGGAACGAACATGTGTGATGTTAATTAAGCTAGCGACTGAAAAACTTGCTACCAAAGAACCAGAAGAGTTTTTTAATATTTTTAATTTTGCCTTTGATAAGGGGAATGCATTGTATAATGAAATAATATTAGATGGTATGTATTATTTGGATGACAAATACGCAAATTTTGTAATAGAATATTTAGCAAAAGATCATTTCATTAACGCTATTGAAGATACCAGTGGAAATGGGAATAAGTTATTATTAGCAAAGAGACTGATTAGTCGTTTTTCTGAATTGTGTAATGATATAGTACTTAATCATTTTGAAGAAAAAGTTATATGTTTTATTGATAAAAAAGCAAAACATAGATATGAGTATAGAATTGAAATGAATAAACAGCGAAAATCCGCTGGTGTAGATGCAGTGTATTCACCTTTTTGGGGGGGATATCCAAAGTGAGTTACTTCCTTCTATCAGTGAAAGAAGGAGAAGTAAAAGGGCTGATGAGTTGATAAAGGTTTTAATGCGCAGAGCAGGAGGAACATACAGTAAATATAATTATCAAGATAATATTCATTTAAGTTATATTAAATCATCATTTTCCGGTAAAAACTTAAAATTAAAAGATTGGATAAAGATTTTATGTAATCCCCAAATTAATAATTACAGAAGTACGCGTTTTGATTCGAAAAAGGGTATTTATTTAGATATTTCATTGGAACGATTTGTAGAATGTTTTCAGGATTTTGTTGCTGTATCACCAGTTGACATTACGAATTATCTATGTGACGAAAATAATGTAATACCTCAAACTATTTTTATCGATGCATATTTTAGAGGTGTTTCGTGTTCAAAAATATCCATTAATGAAGAAAGTTTTGAAAAAGTAATAAGAAGATTCGGATATGATTATGAATCAGAAAGAGCAGCAGATATAGCTAGAATCATTGAAAAGATGGATACAATAAAAAATAAAATTTTTTTTGCGGATATATTGTGGGATATTATTGAAAATCATAATGAAACAAGTAGAAATGAACAAATATACAATTCAAGTTATGAGAATGAAGAAAAATCATCAGAATCAATTTTATTTAGGGCGATGAATTGCGTTCGCGGTAATGCAATTCATGCAATTGCAAGTATGATTTGTGATGACAAAAATATTTTTGAGAATTATAAAACAAAAATTGAAGCTGTTGCTAGCAACATGGATCCTGTTATTCGATGCGCATCATTAGATATGCTTTTGGAAATATACAATTATGATAAAAGATGGGCAATGAAACATATTTTGAAAGTGTTTGAAAGTGATATCAGGTTGGTTGCGTATAGGCATAGCAGAACGATATTTTGCAAGTGTTATGATGATTATCCTAGAAGAATAAAAAAATTAATAATGAAAGCTTTAGGTTCAAGTGATGAGTGTTTGAAAAAAATAGCATCATATACAGTAACTGAGTTGTTTATGCTAAACATTGCGTTTAAAAATCTATATAAGTTGTATATTAAAGCGGATGTTAAACAAAAAGGGTATATGCTTGAAATGGTAATGATTTATTTAGAGATAGAAAACTATAAGAAAAAGGCAAAGTCTCTATTAGAGAAAATTATTGTAAAAGATAATGATATTGATAATAACTTGATTTGGGCAAAACTTTTTATGGAAAAATTGGTAAATACAGAAGATGACAAAGAGCTTATTGTGAAAGTTTTAAGATCAAAGCATAAGAAAAATGTTATGTTCGCATTTGCAGATTTTGTTATAGAAGAAAGAACAGCAATGGAATATTCAAATGTGATATTAGAAGTATGCTATAGTTTCATAGAAAATCAAAATGAAATAAAAAATATTTGGGAAGTGAGTGATGATATAATAAAATTAATATTTTATTTATATGATGAGACAGCAAATAGTTCAATAGAAGAGGAAAAACTCATTGCAAACAATTGCTTAGATTTGTGGGATAAAATGTATGAAAACAATATTAGTATTGCGTGTAGTTTGACTGATAAGTTTACTGCGTCATAATGTTATTTTGATATTTGAATGTTGAAGAAGTGAGGAAAAGAAATTATATATGAACACGAGAAAATATATGATTATTATCAAAGACGAAATAAAGACATCAGATATAAAGTCATGTGTGTATAATTTTAATACAAAAAAATGGGATGTAGAATTTAAAAATGGGAAAATATATTCATACGCATATTCTAATGTGGAAAAGTTGGTTGAACCTGTTGTTGTAAATCCGGACAAGTATCGAATTAGCAGGGATGGTAATGTATTATTTGATATCAAAGAAATATATGTTTTTAGTAATAAAAGAGAAAACTTTTGGCATATTTTTTTGGCGACGGAAGTGAGAGGGATTACCGTGGCAGTCAGTTGCATATTGCCGAGTCATGTCTTAACCAGAGCCAGACGGCGAATGTGTTTGAATATTTAAAGAAAATTGCTGCTCTGAGTTCAATTAAAAATGATGAGACTGGCGAAACATTATTGACTAAGAAATATAATAAGATTACTTTTTTGGAAAGTGATATAGCTTTAGCAAAGTATTTAAACCCGTCTTCTTTGGGAGAGAAAAGAGGACTAAATGAATACATTCCTATCTTTCCCTTTGGATGTAATAACAGTCAGTATAAGGCTGTAAAAAATGCATTAGAAAATCAAATCAGTGTAATACAAGGACCACCGGGAACAGGGAAAACACAGACAATACTAAATATTATTGCAAACATTTTGATGCAAGGAAAAACAGTTCAGATTGTTTCTAATAACAATTCAGCAACTGAAAATGTATATGAAAAATTGTCTGCCCCAAAATATAATTTGGATTTTGTCGTAGCGACACTGGGAAATGTGAAAAACAAGCAAAAATTTGTTGAGAATCAAAATGTAAATTATCCGGATTTTTCATCATGGAAAATTGAAGATAATATATATGAGTTACAACAGAAAATTAAGGATCAATCAATTCAATTAAAAGAATTATTTGATAGGCAGGAGAAATTAGCATGTTTAAGACAGGAATATTTACAGTTAGCTACTGAACAAAAGTATTTTAAGCATTATGTTGAGGAGTCGGATGTTGATACAAATAACATAAAAATTAAGAAAAATCTTTCTTCAAAACAGTGGATGGAATTATGGCAGGAGTGCCAGTTGATTGCAGATAATAATAAGTCGATAGGGCTATTTTTTAAGATAAGAGCATTATTTAAATTTGGTATAAATAATTGGAATTTCTATAAACAGGATATTTCAAAGATTATAACAACTTTTCAAGCAATGTATTATGAGAAAAAGGGAATGGAATTGGCTCAGGAGATTGTAGAAATTGAAAAGTATCTGAATAGTACGGATTATAATCTGATTGATTCTTTGTGTAATCAGTCAATGATTCTGCTGAAGAATAAATTGGCGAGGAAATACGATGGCAAATGTAGAAGAACGACATTTAACGAGGAAGAATTGTGGAGTGAACCTAATGATGTTTTAGAAGAGTATCCGGTTATATTAAGTACAACGTTTTCTTCAACCAGTAGTTTGAACCCGAATGTAGTGTATGATTATCTTATTATGGATGAGGCGTCACAGGTTGATATTGCAACAGGCGCATTAGCACTTTCATGTGCAAAAAATGTTGTTATTGTAGGTGATACTAAACAGCTTCCTAACGTTGTTACTGAAGATGAAAAAGAAAAAGCAAATGCCATATTGGAATGCTCAAATGTAAATGAGGGGTATCGGTATACAAATAGTTTTTTACAGTCGGTTTTGGATGTTATGCCAAATGTTACACAGACTTTGTTGAGAGAACATTATAGATGTCACCCTAAAATAATAAATTTTTGTAACCAGAAGTTTTATCGCGGTGAATTGATTATTATGACGGAAGATAAGGGAGAAAAAGATGTTTTAGCTGTGGTTAAGACTGTTCCGGGGAATCATGAACGAAATCATTATAGTCAGCGTCAAATAGATGTTATCAAAAATGAAATTATTCCGAAATATGATTATGATTTTGAAGAAACCGGAATTATAGCGCCATATAAAAATCAAGTAGAAGCATTAACGAAGGAAATAAAAGATATTGATGTTGCTACGGTACATAAATTTCAGGGTAAAGAAAAGGAGAATATTATTATCTCTACAGTGGATGATGAAATATCTGATTTTGCTGATGATCCGTATCTAATTAATGTAGCTGTATCAAGAGCCAAAAAGTCATTGATGTTGGTGGTAACCGGTAACGAACAATCAAAAGAGCGAAATATAACGGATTTAATAGATTATATTCAATATAATAATTTTGAGGTTATGGAAAGTAAAGTATATTCAATTTTTGATTACCTCTACAAACAGTATACAGAGGCAAGAAAAGAATACTTAAAGAATCACAAAAAAATATCTGAATATGATTCTGAGAATTTGATGTTTTCATTAATTGAAGAAATTATTAGTGATAACAAATACTCAAGTTTAGATTGTGTTTTCCAATTCCCTCTAAATATGTTGATTAAAAATCCAAAGTTGTTAAACGAAAAAGAGTGTAGTTATGCAATGAACCCAGCAACACATTTGGATTTTTTGATATATAACAGAATTGGAAAGAAACCTGTGTTAGCAATTGAAGTTGATGGATATGAATATCATAAAGAGAATTCAAAACAAGCTTCAAGGGATTTAATGAAAAATCATATAATGGAATTGTATGAAATACCGTTGTTGAGATTTAGCACAAATGGTAGCGGCGAAAGAGAAAAGATTATTGAGGCATTGGATAAAGTTGTGGGTTAATCATAATTGAAATTAATAACGATATGATTAGAAGTAAGCAGGAGAACACAAGTCTTCTGCTTATTTTAGTGAAAATAGAAATTACTTGTCCTTTTTATCGGACAGATAATGAGTACAATTAAGATAATATATTTGTTTTGCCTATAGTTGAAATGGTATGTTAAAACTATTAAATAAGACTTGTTAAAATATTAATTTGAACTTTAGAAAATTAAAGTTTTAGAGTGCTTTTTTGTGCCTTATATGTTAAAATATTTACGTTGATATATTTAATTTGCTTTTATGATATTAAGCAGTGAAAGGTAAATATTATGGCGGTTTCTTATAACGGTTTATGGAAGATGTTAAAAGATAAAAATATGTATAAGAAGGAGCTTGTTACAAAGCTGGGAATTAGTTCTGCAACCATGGCGAAGATGGGTAAAGGCGAAAATGTATCCATGGAGATTCTTCAGAAGATTTGTGAGTACTTGGATTGTAATGTTGGAGATATTGTCAGCTTTGAGAAAGATGAAAAAGGAGAAATCAAGAATAATGGCGAAGTTTAGATTTGATTCTCCTTATAACGGAAATGGCGGACTTACAAGAGAACAATTTCTTTTTTATGAAACCAAGACTGTTGCAAGACTTATGGTTGATGAACAACTCTCTGATGATGAAATAATTGAAAGAGTTGCGGATGAAAATTTATTTCAGTTTCCGACAGAAAGAATGGTTAAAAATATTACACGGGTTTGTTTGAAAAGATTGCATAATTTAGATGACATGATACTTGTAAATGTAATTGCACATAGCCCGATGGAAGTTGCAAAACAAGCCTGTTTATATGCAATGATGAAACAGTACAGGATTGTTTGGGATTATATGATAACTGTAATTGGAGCAAAGTTTAGGGAACAGGATTTTGCGTATGGTCGAATGGACTTGAATGTATTTTTTATGAGGATTCAGGAACAAGATGATGAAGTGGCTTCATGGAGTGATTCAACAATTAATAAGATTAAGCAGGTTCTTAATAAGATTCTTGTTGAAAATGAATACATTGATAGCCCAAGAGCAACTAAACTTAATCCGGTACTTATTAGTACAGAAGTTGAAAATGCCATAAGAGCAAATAATGATGAAATTGCTTTGGCTGCATTTAATTGTTTTATATAAACTCAGATGAGGAGATTATTAAATGAGTGAACTTTTAGAAAGATTGGATAAATTAAAAAATAAAATACAGGAAGAAGATTTTTTAAAAGGAAATGGACTTAGCAATGAAGTGAATATTCATATTTTTTGTTATGATCCTAAAGATGAAATGGCAGTTAGATATTTTATAGAGCAGCTTGTTGTTGATCAGGAATTAGAATGCAATGTTATAGAAAAAAATCTTTATAAGGTGTTTTTAGAAATATGTGACGAGAAGAGAATTACAAAAAGTATCCCTTCTATGGAAGAAAAAAAAGGAAAAGAATATTTGAAAGATCAGATTTTGAAACTTGCAAATAATAAAGCGTTTGTAGATAAGATAAAGCCAATGGAACAAAAAGAAGGGGATGTTCTATTAATTTTCGGAGTGGGTGAGGTATTCCCATTTGCAAGAGTTCATTCGTTACTGGAAGCAATACAACCGGAAGTGCCTGATATTCCAATATTAGTTATGTATCCCGGAAGTTTTAACGGAAGACAACTTAGGCTTTTTGATAAGTTAGAGCCTAATGGTTACTATAGAGCGTTTAATGCTATTTGATGGAGGAACGTATAGATGAAAATTCAGCAGATGTTTAAAGGTGATATTAACAGAAAAATTAACGGTGTCGTTAAAGTAGATCAAGATACTAATGAGATACTGGTTCAAGAATTAAACGAATACGTCATTACCAAGGAATTGAAAAAGCATTTCATTTCGTTCTTCAATAACTATGGTGATGCTTTTAATGAGAAGACAGCAGATATCGGTGTATGGATTTCCGGTTTCTTTGGAAGTGGTAAATCTCATTTCTTAAAGATTCTTTCATACATTCTTGAAAATAAAGAAGTTGATGGTGTAAAGACTGTAGAGAGATTCCGTTGTAAGTTTGAAGATGATCCGGCAACATTTATGCTTATTGATTGCGCTACAAAAGGTGAGACTGATACAATCCTCTTTAACATTGATATAGAAGGTTCCATCAATAAAGATGCAACAGCAGTACTTCGTGTATTTGCGAAGATGTTTTACAACTATCTTGGATTCTATGGTGAGGATCTTAAGGTCGCAAAGCTTGAGCAGTTTATTGATAAACAGGGAAAGACAGAAGAATTTAGAAGAGTATTTGAAGAAAAGAATGGTCAGCCTTGGCTTGAGACAAGAGATGCTTTTGCATTCTTTGAAGACGATATTGTTGAGACATTACAGCAAGTACTTGGTATGAGCGAAGAGGCTTCTCACAACTGGTTCAATGGAACAGAAACAGTAGAGATGAGTATTGCTCAGCTTGTATCAGAAATAAAAGATTATGTAAATACAAAGCCAGATAACTTCCGTTTACTGTTCATGATTGATGAGGTTGGTCAGTATATCGGTAGTAATACAGACCACCTGATTAATTTACAGTCACTCGTTGAAAAGATTGGTAGTGAGTGTGAAGGAAAGGTATGGGTAGTATGTACTGGACAGGAAGCACTTGATGAGATTATTAAGACTCGTCAGGATGAATTTTCACGTATCCAGGCAAGATTTAAAACTAGACTTTCTCTTTCATCTGCATCAGCAGACGAAGTTATTCAGAAGAGAATTTTGTCTAAGACAGATGAAGCAGATAAGAGACTTACAGAAGTATTCGAGTCAAGTGATTCTGTACTTAGAAATCTTCTTAAGTTTAACAAGGACGATGCTCTTTTGGATATTAGAGGATATGAGACTGCACAGGATTTCTCTAAGAATTTCCCATTCGTTCCGTATCAGTTTATTTTGATGCAGAAGGTATTCTCCGAGATTCGTAAACATGGTAACGCTGGTAAGCATTTATCCGGTGGAGAGAGATCTATGCTTTCAGGTTTTCAGGAAGCAGCACAGAAAATTGAAAATAAGGATGAATATAGCATTGCTCCATTCTATCTTTTTTATGACACTGTTCATACGTTTTTGGACGGTGCTATTCGTCGTGTTATCGAAAGATGTCAGACAGCCGCTGATGAAGATAGAGGAATCAAGCCTCAGGATGTAGATGTATTAAAACTTCTTTACTTGATCCGTTATCTTGACAATGATGTGAAGTCAACCTTGGACTCTATCGTTATCCTTATGGCTGATAATATCAACATGGATAAGATTCAGATGCGTGAGCAGGTGCGTGAATCTTTAGATAGACTTCTTAGCCAGAATTATATTGGACGAACAGGAAATACATACAACTTCCTTACAGATGAAGAACAGGATATTGCTAGAGAAATCAAAGACACATCAGTAGACACAGCACAGATTATTGAGAGAATTGGACATCTTGTATTTGGTAATATCTATGATAAGAAGAAGTATCGTTATAAGATTTATGACTTCCCATATGACCAGTATGTGGATGGTCAGGCAAATGGATCTGTTACTGGAGGAATGAAATTACAGATTTATTCTATCGCAACAGATGATACTGAAAAGAATGAGCTTAGATTACAAACAAACTCTAAGGGGCAGGCAATCGTTGTT